>JBIJDI010000180.1:0-5760 GCA_044344235.1 Sulfuritalea sp.
AGGAGTTGCTCAACAGATGGTGAAATCAATGAATCATGCGCTTGCCAACACGTATATCCCTGGCCCCATGAATCCTATGGGTGCCCAGCGTATGCCGAATACTTTTTTCATCATACTGGACGGGAAACCCGCCGGACCGTTTTCGGAAGAGCAGATGTCGCAGATGATTGCTGAGGGAAAGGTCACCAAGACAAGCCATGTCTGGAAGCCGGGCATGGTGAAGTGGGAGCTGACCGAAAATGTTCCCGACGTTTTAAAGTTGGTGGCCCTTTGCCCACCGCCATTCAATCCGCAGGGCTGACTTATGAAGATTCATCCGGTGAATTTTATGATAGCTGTGGCGGTGAGCGCACTGGTGGCCTATGGGCTGTGGAGCATAGACGGGCCATTGAAGAATTTCGTTGCAGTGGGATCGTTTGTTTTTTTTGCTGGAACCTTGACGCCCTGCATGGGAATCAACTACGAACGAGCGAGGAATGCGATTAACTTGAGGATCGTTTCTATTGTGTTTTTCGTGATCGGCGCTGTACTGAATGCGACGTTTTCCTTTATCGACGTATCACAAACAGCCTATATACTAGTTATCGCGATCTCATTTTTGATCTATATCTTTCTGGCGAATGCGATATATAACGCCAAGCAGTAGCAGTCTGCCCTTGCCTCTCGGATAAACCAGATTCATCCAACACGCCGAACGGTAATTCAGGCCGAATAGGATTACCGCGTGCTTGTGAGATCAGCCCAACAGGATGCAAGGCTGCCTGGTAATCGTGGCGGTTGATGTCGTCAACGTTGCAGGAATCCGTGCGGTAAAGAGATTCGCTTGGAATTTCGAATGGCCGCTTTTCATTTTTGTGGGGTCTCGGCTAACGGCCGCTACCGATTTCCGCCACCGTCGGCTATGGGCACTCAAGAGTCACCCGACCAGGTCGAGGCTGAGCGGCAGCAATCTGAGTGGACCGGCCATTGGCGATGCCTTTATCATCAGGCTGCAACCAGTCTATCTTGACCATTCGACTTTACTGGGAGCCGACGCTCAGACCTAAAGTCGGCAATCGGGCGCGACATACTTAGGCAGTTCAGCGGTTCCGGCCATTGACGATGCCGTGAGCATGCGCTTTGACTGGGCGGAGTAAGAGGCAACCTGCCTTTCCACCGGGGTCAGTTCGATCCAGATGGCAGGCAGGGCCCTGCCAACAAAGGACACTCAAGCACCGAAAACCTCATCTTCATGAGTGGCCAGTTGGGGCCGCGTCCGCTAGTTTTTATTAGCGCGCTACAACTTGTTAGAAATCGTCAGGACTCGTTGCTGTGGTGCACAAACAAATGAAACTGTTGTTTCAAATTTTCCTCCAATTTGCGTTGCTGCATAGGACATGAGTTGATACCCAGTAGCAAATTGATGGCTCTTAGGCCACAGGGGCTATCCGGACCGCTCTATTGTTGGGCATCAGACGGCTCCTGCCGGCTCCAAATTATGAAAAAGAAATCACTGACTCACCGGCACCAAATGGTTTGGCGCATTTTGTCGCGCACCTTTGTACCAGAGGCTGAACATACGCCGAGTCGATTGACCGATGCACATTGGCAATCCCTGGAACGCGGCTTGCGGTGTAGCCCACGTGACTTCGGCTTTGCCCGGACCCGGCCATGCAGATAGTGAGTGATACGATGACCAAGCCGCTTGCATTGATTGTTGACGACAACGCCGACAACAGAAAATATGCCAATATAATTCTGAAGGGCGATTTTCGGTTGATAGAGGCGCAAGATGGAGAGGAAGCGCTTCGGTTGCTCAAGGGGGATGAAACACCGGACTTAGTTCTCCTTGACGTGATGATGCCCCGGATGGATGGTCGTGAAGTCTTGCGTCATATGCGTGGCGATTCGCGAACGCAGGCTATTCCAGTAATTGTCATTACCGCATACGCGAGTGAGGCGGTTGAAGAGGAATGCCTTGGATTAGGGGCAGATGATTTTCTTTGCAGGCCATTTCGGCGGGTTCCGCTCATCCTCAAAGCGAACAACTTGGTTTCCCACCAGAGGCTGCAACTTGAATTGGCCGTCAGTCAGTTGAAAGAAGCACAACTGACCAATGCCAAGAATGAGGCTGAAGCCGCCACCACCGCCAAGAGCAGCTTCCTTGCCAACATGAGCCACGAAATTCGCACCCCGATGAACGGCATCATCGGCATGGCCAATATCCTGCGCCTGGAAGGCGTTACCAGCAAACAAGCGCAACGTCTTGACGTGATTGACAGCTCCGCCCAGCACCTCCTGTCCGTCATCAACAACATTCTCGACATCTCGAAGATCGAGGCCGGCAAGTTCGAGCTAGAAGAAACTCCGGTCGCAATTAGCAGTCTGCTGGCCAATGTCAGTTCGATCCTGGCGGAGCGAGTCAAGGCCAAAGGCATCCACCTACTGATCGAGACCGAGCATTTGCCACACAACCTGGCGGGCGACCCGACACGGCTGCAACAGGCATTGCTCAACTACGCCACCAACGCCGTCAAATTCACCGAAAAAGGAACCGTGACGCTGCGTGCGCTCAAACAGGAGGAAGCCGCTGATTCGGTGAGGGTGCGCTTTGAAGTGCAGGATACCGGCATCGGCATCGTCCCCGAAGTCATGTCCCGGCTTTTCAGCACCTTTGAGCAAGCCGACAATTCGATGACCCGCAAGTACGGTGGCACCGGACTTGGATTGGCGATCACCCGACGCTTGGCAGAACTGATGGGTGGAGAATCCGGCGCTGACAGTAAGCCGGGGGTGGGTAGCACCTTCTGGTTCACCGTTAAGCTGAAGAAGGGCGACGAGAAGGCGGCATCTACGGCAACGGCAGTCGATGCCGAAGCCGAGATTCGGCAACGCTACGCCGGTCAGCGCATTCTGGTGGTTGATGACGAGCCGGTTAACCGGGAAATCGCCCTGATGCAGCTTGAAGCGGTCGATCTCGTCGCGGACGCGGCGGAGGATGGCGCAGAGGCCGTCGCCATGGTCCAGAAGAACAACTACGCGGCGATCTTCATGGACATGCAGATGCCGAAGCTGAACGGGCTGGAGGCGACGCGGGAGATACGGCAGCTTCCGGGATCTCGGGACACGCCGATCATCGCCATGACGGCCAACGCCTTTGCCGAGGACAAGGCGAGGTGCATGGCGGCGGGGATGAACGACTTCCTGGCCAAGCCCTTCAATCCGGACGAGTTGTTTGTGATCTTGTTGCGTGCGCTAAATAGAGGCAATTTCTGACGGCAGGAATGCTTCCATGAAGCATTCAGGGTACGGACCCACCAGTTTCTGCAACTCAGCCACGTCGCTCAGTCCGGGATCAAGCCAACGCCCGTAGTCCTCGGGCTTCACGATGACGGGCATCCGGTTGTGGATGTCAGCCATCAGCGTATTCGGCTCGGTGGTCAGAACGGCGAAGGTTAGAACCTCGCCCTCCGGGCTGTTTCTTGCCTTCGACGACCTTCCACTCATAGAACCCGTCTGCCAGGAGCAAGGTCTCAAGAATCCCAGCACTGCCCGATCTGGTTTAAAGAACGGGAGGCCATCGAGGGGTCGAGCGTCTCGACGATGGCAAAGGCCGGATTATGCGTATCCCGGGGAAACGGCTTTGCCAAGGGACGCCCGTTGGGATCTGTGAGTGAAGCAACGCGCGGGCTGTCGAGTATCCCTGGCGAATTGCGGATGACGACCGCGATTTCGCGGTTGGCGAGCCGCAGCAGGCTGCCAGGCGGATGGAAGCCGAGATCCCAGATCAGGATCTCAAGAAGGCTCCTGTCGTAGCGACCCGACTCATCGACGTAAAGAGCTTCAAGCGCGGTGTCGGCAAAAACCCGTTCCCGGTAGGGTCGTGGGCGCAGCATGGCACTGAAGGAATCGGCGAGGGAAAGGATGCGTGCCGGTAAGGAAAGTTCGTCTCTCTTCTTCCCGAGATAGCCGCTGCCGTCCAAAAACTCGTGGTGATCCCTGACGGCATCAAGCCAGAGCGAGTCATTGACGCCAAGAATTTTCAGGAAATCAACACCGTCGGCAGGATGACGCAGTATCTCGCCGCGCTGCATAGCACTGAGTTCAGGTGACGCGTCAAATCCCTTGCGCACCTGCAACAGGCCAATGTCGTGTGTTATTGCAGCCGATACCAATGCGATGCGCTCCACATGATCCATTCCCCAGACAAGCGCAAGGCGAGAACACACGAGTGCCGCCATCAGTTGGTGGACCACACTGTAAGGATGCATGATCTCAAGGTGAATGTTGGCGAAGGCGGCGTCGGGATCGTAGTCCGCAGTTCCGATCAGATCTTTTGCCAGGATCGCTATGCGACGTGCCAGGGTATCGCGATTGCGATGTTCGACGAAATCACGCTCAATGGTGGCAAGGGTGGCGGAATGATTAGACATTCCGACATAAGTGGATGCGAACTTGCTCGTTCTTGCGCGGCGAAATCCTGTTTCCCGAAGCAAGCAGGCCTCTTCTGCTGACGCGATCGCCTTGCCTCTCAGCAACATCACTCGGCCGAGTGCGTCAACAATGTCATAGGGAAGGCGCTTTCCAGCGACAATCCCATGAGGCGGAACCCGAATCACGCTGCTCTTCTCTGCAAAGCGTCGCTGATAGTAGGGAAAGTCAGTAGCTCACTATCCCCGGCGAAACACTCAAGCGGCCACTCAGCGCGAGAGCCCTGTGCTCTTAGCGGACGCCCACGATGCGTGAGTCGTGTCGTAATCGGCCTAGTAACAGCAGAGTGCTTCGTTTCGTTTTTAGCGGTCATGCGGAAGCCCATTGAAGGTATGAGCGTGACAAGTCGTAGCCCTGTCGCGAGCATATAACTCTACTATCCTTGTACGGAAACTGAAACCCGGAAAACCACGGGTACATGCTATGGCGCGTTGCAGTCGGTCACACTACCGCAGACTCTAGCCTATCCCTCGCGCTGACGCAGCGCACGCAGCAAGACCGCAAACAACTCGTCCGGATTGAAGGGCTTGATCAGGAAGTCGTTCATCCCCGCCGCCATGCACTTCGCCTTGTCCTCGGCAAAGGCGTTGGCCGTCATGGCGATGATCGGTGTGTCCCGATACCCCGGAAGCCGTCGTATCTCCTGCGTCGCCTCAAGCCCGTTCAGCTTCGGCATCTGCATGTCCATCAAGATCGCCGCGTAGCTGTTCTTCTGCGCCAGGGCGACGGCCTCTGTCCCATCCTCCGCCGCGTCCGCGACGAGATCGACCGCTTCAAGCTGCACCAGGGCGATTTCCCGGTTAACCGGCTCGTCATCGACCACCAGAATGCGCTGGCCGGCGTAGCGATGCCGAATCTCCGCTTCGGCATCGACGGCGGGTGCCGTCGCTGCAACCGCCGCTTCGCCGCTCTTCGTCAGCGGCACGGTAAACCAGAAGGTGCTGCCCACCCCCGGCGTGCTGTCAGCGCCGACTTTTCCGCCCATCAGTTCGGCCAGCCGCTTGGTGATGGCCAGCCCGAGGCCGGTGCCGCCGTACTTGCGGTTCATCGAATTGTCGGCCTGCTCGAAGGTGCTGAACAGCCGGGACAGGGCTTCGGGCGTGATGCCGATGCCGGTATCCTGTACCTCGAAGCGCACCGTCACAGAATCGGCGGTCTCCTCCTGCTTGAGGATACGCAACGTCACGGTGCCTGTTTCGGTGAACTTTACGGCGTTGGTGGCGTAGTTGAGCAATGCCTGTTGCAGCCGCGTCGGGTCGCCCACCAGGTTGTGTGGCAAATGCTCGGTCT
>JBIJDI010000181.1:0-5719 GCA_044344235.1 Sulfuritalea sp.
AGATGCGCTACGCGAGCGGTTGACGCATGTGCGCTACCGGGGAATCCTTGGCATCAACATTGGCAAGAATTTTGACACGCCGATCGAACACGCGGTCGATGACTACCTGATCTGCCTCGACAAGGCCTACCCGCTGGCCAGCTACGTCACCGTCAACATATCGTCGCCGAATACCAAGAATCTGCGCCAACTGCAGGGAGCATCCGAACTTGACGCCCTGCTGGGCGCTTTGAAATCCCGTCAAACCGAGCTTGCGGAGCAGCACGGCAAGTACGTTCCACTGGCACTGAAGATCGCCCCCGATCTCGATGCGGGGCAGATCACCAACATCGCCGATGCGCTCCGCCGGCATCGAATCGACGCCGTGATCGCCACCAACACCACGCTCGGCCGCGAGGGCGTCGAGTCTTCGCCTCTTGCAACGGAAGCCGGCGGGCTTTCCGGTAGCCCCCTGTTCGAAAAATCCACCGCCGTGATCCGCAGTCTTGCCCATGCCCTGGGAGGGGAATTGCCCATCATTGCCGCCGGAGGCATCACCAGTGGCGAACGTGCGCGAGCGAAACTGGACGCTGGCGCCGCGCTGGTGCAAATCTACAGCGGCCTGATATACCAAGGCCCGCGGCTTGTCGCCGAATGCATTGAAGCTACCAACGTCTGAGAGTGACGGCTACAATTTGCCCACTTGCGCAAATACCATTAAAAGCGAGATAATTTGATCTCCACCAATTGTTGCGGACCCATCGTGCCCTTCCGCGCATCATGACCACTTATCTCTTCATCGTTCTCGGCGCAGTCCTCGTCAATAACGTCGTCTTCGTCCGCATTCTCGGCTTGTGCCCTTTCATGGGCGTCTCCAAGAAGCTCGAAACTGCGGTTGGCATGGGGGCGGCGACGACCTTCGTCCTGACCATGGCCTGCGGCGCCAGCTATGTCATCGATCGCTGGCTGCTGATACCCAATCAACTCGAATACCTGCGCACCCTGTCCTTCATCGTCACGATCGCCGCCATCGTGCAGCTCACGGAACTGGTGATCCAGAAGACCAGCCCGCTGCTGCACCAGGTGCTCGGCATCTACCTGCCGCTGATCACAACCAATTGCGCCGTACTCGGCATCCCGCTGCTCAACGTCAGCCTGCGCCACAACTTCCTCGAGTCGTTGCTGTTCGGCTTCGGCAGCGCGGTCGGTTTCACGCTGGCGTTGATTCTGTTTGCCGGCATCCGTGAGCGCCTCGAAGCGGCTGACGTCCCGATCCACTTCCGCGGTACGGCGATTGCCATGATTACTGCGGGCCTGATGAGCCTGGCTTTCATGGGCTTCGCCGGCCTGGACAAGTACAAGTAGCGATGTTCGAGGCGATTCTGGTCATGGCGCTGGGCGCCGTCGTGCTGGGCGCCGCACTCGGCTACGCCGCGGTGCGTTTCCGCGTCGAAGGCGACCCCTTGGTCGAAAAGATCGATGCCATCCTGCCGCAAACACAATGCGGCCAGTGCGGCTTCCCCGGCTGCAAACCCTACGCGCAAGCCATCGCCAAGGGCGAAGCCGACATCAACTGCTGCCCGCCAGGGGGCGACGAAGGCATCCACAAGCTTGCCGACCTGCTTGGCCGCGAGTTCAAGTCGCTTTCCGCGGAACACGGCATCGAAAAACCCAAGTCTGTCGCGGTGATCGACGAGCAGCGCTGCATCGGCTGCACGCTGTGCATCCAGGCCTGCCCGGTCGATGCAATCGTCGGCGCCGCGAAGCAGATGCACACGATCGTCGCCGACCAATGCACCGGCTGCGAGTTGTGTCTGCCGCCCTGCCCGGTCGATTGCATTTCCATGCAGCCGATCGGCGAGAGCGTAGAAACCTGGAAGTGGAAGTACCCGGTATTCAAGATCAATCCGACGCAAAGGGAGGCCGCGTGAACGCGGTCCAGCGCCTGTTCGGCTTTCACGGCGGCGTCAAGCCGGCCTACAACAAGGAAGCGGCAACCGGGCTGCCGATCGCCGTGGCGCCAACGCCGACTTTGCTCGTTATTCCGCTGCATCAGAGCATCGGCGGCATCCCGCGTCCGCTGGTGAAGGCAGGCGATCGCGTGCTCAAGGGGCAACGCATCGGCGGCGCTGACGGCAATGTGTCTTCCGCGGTGCATGCCTCGACCTCAGGCACTGTCGTCGCCGTCGAAATGCGCCTGATGCCGCACACCTCCGGTCTGTCCGCACTCTGCGTGGTCATCGAGCCGGACGGCCGCGACGAATGGATTCCCCGTCAGCCCTTTGACTTCCGCAGCGCGACACCGACGCAAACCCGCGACTATTTGCGCGATACCGGCGTCGTCGGTCTGGGAGGAGCGGTATTTCCCAGCTATCTCAAACTGAACCCGGGGAAACTGGGGAAACTGCATACGCTGGTCTTGAACGGTGCCGAATGCGAGCCCTTCATTACCTGCGACGACCTGCTGATGCGGGAGCGCGCCGAGACCATCATCAAGGGCACCCTGATCATGCGCGAAATGCTCAGCGCGGGCCAGGTGCTGATCGGCATCGAGGACAACAAACCGGAAGCGATAGCCGCGATGGAAGTCGCCGCGCAAGCCGCCAATGCGGCGGCGGGCGATTCCTCCATCAAGGTCGTGTCGGTACCTACCCGCTATCCGGCGGGAGGCGCCAAGCAACTGATGCGGGTTCTCACCGGCATCGAAGTGCCACACGGCAAGCGCTCGACAGACTACGGCCTGCAGTGCTTCAACGTCGGCACCGCCTATGCGATCTACGAAGCCATCGCACTGGGCCAGCCCCTGATCTCGCGCATCGTCACCGTCGCCGGAAACGTGGAAAGGGCGCGCAACTATGAAGTGCTGCTCGGCACTCCCATGCGCGACCTCGTGGCGCTTTGCGGGCCGCTGCCTGATACCGACCGCGTAATCATGGGCGGCCCCATGATGGGCCTGTTGATGCCGAGCGATGAAGTCCCGGTGGTCAAGGCTGCCAACTGCGTTCTGGTGGGATCCAGGAAATTGTTCCCGCCGCCGCCGCCGGAGATGCCCTGCATCCGCTGCGGCGAATGCGCCAAGGTGTGCCCGAGCGACCTCCAGCCATTCGAGATGTACTGGTTTTCGCGAGCGAAGATTTTCGGCAAGGCCCAGGAATACAACCTGTTCGACTGCATCGAATGCGGCTGCTGCGCCTACGTGTGTCCATCGCGCATTCCGCTGGTCGACTACTACCGTTTTGCCAAGAGCGAAATCTGGGCGCGCGAAGTCGAGAATGAGGCTGCCGACGTTGCTCGCGAACGCTACGAGTTCCGTCTGTTGCGCGAAGAACGCGAAAAGCAGGAGAAAGCCGCCAAGCTCGCGGCCAAGACTGCCGCCGGCCGCGAAAAGGCCGCTGCGGCGCTGGCCGAGGTCGAGAAGCCCGCCGTTACTCCCGAAGACGACGCCAAGAAAGCCCTTATCGCGGCAGCCATCGAGCGCGCCCGCGAGCAGAAGGCGCAGGCCCATCCGGAAAACACCAGCAACCTGACACCGGAACAGCAGGCAGAAGTCGAGGCGATCGAAGCGCGCCGCGCCGAAATCCGCGAAATGGCCAAGCCGCATTTGCGGCAGGATGACTAGACAAGATCGTGATCTCCTCGTGAACAACTCGCCCTACTTCCTCCAACCCGCCAGCGTGCAATCCGTGATGCTGCGGGTGCTGGTCGCGCTGCTGCCGGGCATCGCGGCCTACGTCTGGTTTTTCGGGGCCGCGATCCTGGTGCAAATCCTCCTGGCCTCGGTGACGGCACTGGCAGCCGAGGCCGTGATGCTGAAGCTGCGTGGCAAACCGCTCATGATGTTCCTCGGCGACGGCTCCGCCCTGGTCACGGCGTGGCTGATCGCACTGACCTTCCCCTCGATCGCACCCTGGTGGCTGACCGTATTCGGCACCCTGCTCGCCATCGTTGTCGCCAAGCATCTGTATGGCGGACTGGGACAGAATCCGTTCAATCCCGCCATGGTGGCCTTTGCGCTGATGATCGTCGCCTATCCGCTGCTCATGTCGCAATGGCCGGGGGTGGACGCAACCGACTTTGCCGGGCAATGGGAGGCGATTTTCGGCAGCCGCCAACTCGACGCCATGACCATGGCCACGCCGCTGGATGCGCTGCGCACGGTCCTGCGCGATCCGGAACAGCGCGCGGTGATTGCCGGCTTGCTGGGCAAGCACGCGACCTTCGGCAACGTCGGTGGCCGCGGCTGGGAGTGGATCGCCGCCGGCTACGCCCTCGGTGGTTTGTATCTGCTGCAGCAGCGCATCATTACCTGGCACATGCCTGTCGCCTTCCTGGCTACGCTGTTCGCCGTATCGGGCGCTTTCGCCCTTTACGAACCCGACCGTTTTGCCGGGCCCGGCTTCCAGTTGTTTACCGGCGGCGCCATGCTTGCGGCATTTTTCATCGTCACCGACCCCGTTTCAGGCGCCACCACGCCGAGAGGCAAGCTGATCTTCGCCGGCGGCGCCGCGGTGCTGACCTGGATCATCCGCACCTTCGGCGCCTACCCGGATGGCATCGCCTTCGCGGTACTGCTGATGAATATCGCAGCGCCGCTGATCGACATGTACACGCAGCCGCCGGTGTTCGGGCACAAGGACAAGCGGGGAGACTCGCCATGAGCGAGCCCATCGAGATCGCCCACCGCGAATCCAGCGTGCTGCGCATCTCGGTGCGTACCGCCGCGATCATGCTCGCCTTCACACTGGTGTTCACCGCGCTGATGGCCGGCACCTATCGCGTCACGGAGCCACTGGTTGCGGCCAGCGCCCTGACCGAAAAGCTGCGGCTGATCGGCGAAGTGCTGCCGCCCGGCCATTACGACAACGACCTGATGGCCGACGCGATAACCCTCTCGCCGCAAAAAGCGCTCGGTCTCAACGAAGAAACCCGCCTCTGGCGTGCGCGCAAGGGCGGGGAGCCCGCTGCGCTGGTGCTGGAAGCTGCAGCCCTCGATGGCTATTCCGGTCGCATCAGCCTGATCCTCGCCGTCGATGTCGAAGGCCATATGCTGGCGCAGCGCGTGACCGCCCACAAGGAAACGCCGGGCCTCGGCGACTACATCGACCCGAAGAAGGACCGCAACAAGACCCGGCCGTGGATCACCCAGTTCAGCAACCTGGGTTTCGATACCGTGCCGCAAAAGAAGTGGAAGGTGAAGAAGGACGGCGGTCGTTTCGACCAGATGAGCGGCGCGACGATTTCCGCCCGCGCCGTCACCAACGCCAGCGGTCGCGCCCTGGCGTGGGCCGTCGAACATCGCGACAAGCTGTTCGCCCTGCCAGCGAACAGCCGATTTGAGGAGAGCAAACCATGAGCGCCTACAAGGACATCGCCTGGAACGGCATCTGGAAACAGAACACCATCCTCGCCCAGATGTTGGGCTTGTGTCCGCTGCTGGCGGTGAGCAGCAACCTGGTGAATGCAGTCAGCCTCGGCCTGGCGACCATTGTCGTCATGATGCTGTCCAACTTCGCCATTTCCGCCTTGCGTGCCTTCATCCCCTACGAGATCCGCATACCGGTGTTCATCCTGATCATCGCGGCATTGGTCACGGGAATCGATCTCGCATTCAACGCTTTCCTGCACGATCTCTACATGGTGCTCGGCATTTTCATTCCGCTGATCGTCACCAACTGCATCGTGCTGGCCCGCGTCGAAGCCTTCGCCGCCAAGAACGGCCTGCGAGCATCTACCCTCGATG
>JBIJDI010000182.1:0-5644 GCA_044344235.1 Sulfuritalea sp.
GCAGGTCGAGAAACGCTTCGACTTCGGAAAAGTCCACGATCTCGTCGAAATGCCGACGGATCTCCGCGGCCGACATGCCATGGATCGCGCTGGCCAGGTAGATGTTCTCCCGGCCCGAGAGTTCAGGGTGGAAGCCGGTGCCTACCTCGAGCAGTGAGCCAACCCGTCCGCGTATCTTCACCTGACCCCGGGTCGGAGCAGTGATGCGGGCCAGGATCTTGAGCAGGGTGCTTTTTCCTGCGCCGTTGGGCCCGATCAATCCGAATGCATCGCCTTCGGCGATTTCGAAGCTGACATCATCCAGGGCCGTGAAATCGCTTGAGCCGGACTGTCTCCGGGGCTCAAGAATTCGTTTGACCCCACCTGCCAATGCGCCCTTGAGCGTCCGATCGGCCAAGGCACGGTTGCTGCTGACCCGATACACCTTGCTGACGTTGACAAGCGAAACGGCGGAACTCATATCTCGTCGCAGAACTGTCGTTCCAGCTGGTTGAAGGTCATCCATCCCGCGATGAGAAAGAGCATGGATATCGGACAACTCAGGGTGAAGAAATGCGTCGGGAAACGCAAGCCCTCAAGCAGGGACCAGCGCACCAGATCGATGATCCCGACCAAGGGGTTGAGCGCAACCCAGGGTGCATAGGCTTCGGGAACGATGGCCGATGGATAGACCACCGGCGACGCGTACATGAGAAGTTGCAGCACGAGCGGGATCAGGTTGGGAAAATCGCGGTAGGAGACGCTGAGGGCGGCGGCCAACAGTGAAATTCCAATGGTAAGTGCGCAGAGGGCGGCTAGCGCCGCCAGCAGCAATAGCAGGTGGACCGCCAGCGGAATTTGATAGAAGGCCAGTGCGACGCAGAGCAGGGTAGCCGCCACCAGGAAGTCCACCACGTGCAGTCCGACCGAGGCGAGCGGCAGCACCGCCCGTGGGAAGTAGGTCTTGGTAACCAGCGAGACATTTGACAGCAGGGAATGAGTCGCGTGCTGTATCGAACCGGAAAAGAACAGCCAAACGGAAAGTCCTGACAGCACAAAGGCGATGTAGGGTATTCCGTCGGACGGCACGCGCATCCACTGACCGAAAATCAGCGCGAACAACAGGGCGGTAAGCAGCGGCTGAAGAAAGGCCCAAGCGACCCCGAGAAGTGTCTGTTTGTAGCGCAAACTGATGTCTCTTCTTATGAAGACCGCAATCAGTTGGCGGCTGCGCCAGACTTCGACCAAGCTGGAAAATGCAGCCGGGCGGCCCGCGTCGAAGGTTTCAACTCGCTTGTCTGTCACCGGGGATTTCCGCACTTGGATTCTCCAGCGTTCAGGTACCAGGCCAGGGTACGGGTGATGGCGTCGTCGAGGTGGACACGTGGAACGAGACCCAACTCGGATTGTGCCCGGGCGATATCCGGTACATAGCGGGAACCGATTCGATCGGATGCGGTACCAAGAATCCGGACCACAGGCTTTCCGGGAGCCAACGCTGCCACACGCTGCGCAAGTTCGGCGATCGTCACGGCCTGTTCGCTGCCCACATTATATGCGCGGCCCGGCTGGCCACGAACAAGCATCGCCAGGAGCCAAATCGTCAGGTCTGCGGCATGAAGATGGCTGCGCACGGCACTGCCGTCTCCCTGGACAGTTACTTGCTCGCCAGCGATTGCGTCGCGCAGAAAATTGCCGACGGCGAAGCGGGCATCCAGCGGCAGATGCGGGCCGATGAATGAGAAGCAGCGAGCAACCACTGTGTCGACGTCCGATGCCAGTGAGCATATCTGTTCGACCAGTCGCTTGCCGTTGCCATAGGCAGAGGCGGGATCCATCGGGTCCGGCGCGCCTGCGTAGGTTTCAGGGACGTGACTGAGTCCGGCTGGCTGCGGACCGTACACGGCACCGGAACTGGTGACCAGCATGCGGCGGATGCCGGCGTAGCGCGCATAGTCAAGCGCGTGGGTGACGCTGAAGAGCTTGGTCTTGATCATTTCGACGGGATTGGTGCGATCAAGATGTGCGCTGGTGGCAGTGGCCAGATGTAGCAAGTAGTCGTGCCGAGCGCTCGGGAAACTAAAGGTCGCTGGGTGACCGCGGAGCCAGTCGAATTCCGTCCGGCTTGCCAGATGCTGCATTCGGTCGAGAAAGTGCTGCGGGTCGCGGCTCAACACCGTGGCGCCAACGCCGACTTTCAGTCTGTCGTTGGCGGCGGCGATGGCTTCCAGCAGCCAGATACCGAAGAAGCCCGTGCCGCCGGTAATGAACAGGCGCGTTCCCGCCAACTCCTGCCACAGCGTGTCGGTGTGGGTGAGTATGTGCTCGAGGTCGGCGTCGGGAACGCTGGCCACTAGGCAAATCCGATCCCGAGAAACTCGCTGATCTTGTCGGCGGCGTAGTCCAGCATCTCGGGCGTCAGCCCGGGGTACACGCCGATCCAGAAACTGCGCTCGGTGATGATGTCGGCGTTGGTCAGGGTTCCGGCGATGCGGTAGCTACGGCCCTGCATGTAGGGCTGGCGGGTGACGTTGCCGGCGAACAGCAGGCGCGTGCCGATCTTGTGCTGGTCGAGGTAGCGCAAGAGGTCCACCCGGCTGCAAGGGGCGTTCTCGCGCAGGGTCAGCAGAAAGCCGAACCACGATGGATCGCTGCTCGGCGTGGCTTCCGGCAGGATCAGGAATTCTTCACAAGCTTTCAAACGCATCTTCAGGTGAGCGAAGTTGCTTCGTCGCGCGGCAATGAATTCATCCAGGCGGGCCATCTGGGCGACCCCGAGTGCGGCCTGCATGTCGGTGATCTTGAGGTTGTAGCCGGCGTGCGAGTAGGTGTATTTGTGGTCATAGCCGCAGGGCAGCTTGCCCAATTGCCAGTCGAAGCGCTTGCCGCAGGTGTTGTCTTTGCCCGGCGCGCAGTAGCAATCGCGGCCCCAGTCGCGGAAGGACTCGATGGCTCTGGCGAGCACGGGATCATTGGTGAATACGGCGCCGCCTTCGCCGGTGGTGATGTGGTGCGCCGGGTAGAAACTCAGCGTGCCGATGTGGCCGAAGGTGCCGACGCTGCGGCCAGCATAGGTAGCGCCAAAGGCATCGCAGCAATCCTCGATCAGCCACAGGCCGTGCTGGTCGGCCAGGGTACGGAGCGCAACGGCTTCGAACGGATTGCCCAGGGCATGGGCCAGCATGATGGCGCGGGTGCGCGGGCCGATGGCGGCGGCGATGCTTGCCGCGCTGGGGTTGTAGGTGGGCAGCTCCGAATCGACGAAAACGGGAACCAGGCCGTTCTGCAGGATCGGATTGATGGTGGTGGGGAAGCCCGCCGCAGCGGTGATAACTTCATCGCCGGGTTTCAAGGCGCGTTCGCCGAGCAGGGGCGACGTCAGCGCGGAAAGCGCCAGCAGGTTGGCCGACGACCCGGAGTTGACCGTGAGCGCGCGCGCGACGCCGATGCGCGCCGCGATCTGTTTTTCGAACTCGTCGTTGAAGCGGCCGGTGGTGAGCCAGCCATCGAGGGCGGCATCCACCAGGGCAACGTAGGCCTCCGCATCGAGCACCCGTCCGGCAGGCGGCACGGCGTTTTTCCCTGCAACGAAGGGCGCGCGCTGCTCCTTCTGCGCGGCATACTCGCGCACCCGGGCGAGGATTTGTTGTCGTTGTTCTTCGAGTGTCATGGTGTCGCCGTGTAGTCGACGATCTGGGCCAGTGTCAGGGCGCGAATGCGGGCGCTGTCCTCGGGATTGGCATACCAGGCGCGATACCAGTCCAGTGTATGGCGCAGGGCCTGGTCGGCGTTCCAGCGCGGGTTCCAGCCAAGCGCCGCGCGTGCATGCGTGGCATCGAGGCGCAGGGTTCCGGTTTCTTTCTGGAAGTTGGCTTTGGCGATTTCAACGCGGGCCTTTCCGCCCCAGAGCCGGGCGCAGCGTTCGGCCACTTCGCCCACCGTGAGCTGGTCGGTTTCCGGCGGACCGAAGTTCCAGGCTTGAGCATGGCGGGCGCCCTCGTCGCCGCACAGGTGTTCCGCCAGCAGCAGGTAGCCGGCGAGGGCGTCGAGCACATGCTGCCATGGCCGAATGGCGTCGGGCATGCGCAGGGACAGCGGGTTCCCGGCGTGAAAGGCGCGGACGATGTCGGGCAGCAGACGGTGCGCCGCCCAGTCGCCGCCGCCGATCACGTTGCCGGCGCGCGCGGTGGCGATGCGTGGCGCGTCGCCGGCATTGAAGAAGGATTCGCGCCACGAGGCCGTGGCGATTTCGGCGCAGCTCTTGCTGGCGCTGTAAGGGTCCTTGCCACCCAGCGGATCGCCTTCGCGCAATGGTTCGCCAATGGCCGAAGGGACATAGCATTTGTCGCTGGTGACGACGACGGCAGCCTCTACCGCCGGACACTCCCGCATCGCGTCCAGCAGATTGAGGGTGCCGGTGAGGTTGGTGGCGAAGGTGTCGCGCGCAAAGCGGTAGCCATCGGCCACGGTGGCCTGCGCTGCGAGGTGGAACACGATGCTGGCGCCGCTGTCGCGCAGCGCAGCGCCGAGCGCATCGTAGTCGCGAATGTCGCCGTGGAGCGAAGTGATGCCTTGGGCTACTTGCGCGGCCTCGAAAAGACTGGGCTGGGTCGGCGGTTCCAGTGAAAACGCCGTCACGTCAGCGCCGACTTTCTGCAGCCAGAGCGCCAGCCAGCCGCCCTTGAAGCCGGTATGGCCGGTAAGAAACACCCGGCGGCCCTTCCAGAAGGCCGGATTCACGGCCACAGCTTCCAGGGGGCGTTGCCGCCAGCCCAAAGTTGCTCCAGATGGTTCTTGTCGCGCAGTGTGTCCATGGGCTGCCAGAACCCGTCATGGCGAAAGGCGGCGAGTTGTCCTGTCGCAGCCAGATGCTGCAAGGGTTCCTTTTCCCACAGGGTGGCTTCGCTGTCGATGTGGTCGAGCGCGGACGGCGAGAGTACGAAAAAGCCGCCATTGATCCAGTCGCCATCGCCGCGCGGCTTTTCCTGGAAGCCCCGGGCGCGCTTGCCCTCGAGGTCGAGGCGACCAAAGCGACCGGGTGGCCGCACGGCCGTCACCGTCGCCTGACATCCTTCTTCGCGATGAAAGGCCAGCAGCGCACCGATGTCGATATCGGCAACCCCGTCACCGTAGGTCATGCAGAAGTCTTGATCATCGAGAAAGCGCCGAATCCGGCGCAGTCGCCCGCCGGTCTGTGTATCGTCGCCGGTATCCACCAGGGTGATGTTCCAGGGCTCGGACTGATTTTGATGCCGGTCGACGCGGTTTTGCGCGAGGTTGATGGTCACGTCGGAGGTGTGCAGTGCCAGGTTGGCAAAGTACTCCTTGACCATATACCCCTTGTAGCCGAGGCAGATCACGAAATCGGTGATGCCGAAATGGGCGTAGCCCTTCATGATGTGCCAAAGAATCGGCTTGCCGCCGATTTCGACCATTGGCTTCGGCCGAACCACGGTTTCTTCGGCCAGACGTGTGCCGAGACCGCCGGCGAGTATCACTGCTTTCATGTTTTGGAGCGAATGGTTGGTCGAGGTCGAGCGTTGGCCAAATGTTAGCAGAGGCGCCAATCCGCGCCCTTGCACCGTCGATAAACAATCCCCTTATCCTCAAATAGAAATAATCGCATTGGCGCCAGCAGGGGAAATTGCTAGCCTTCGGACTTCAA
>JBIJDI010000018.1:0-15037 GCA_044344235.1 Sulfuritalea sp.
CCGGTCTGAGTAATCGCCCCGCTCGCCGTGAGGAACGCTTGCCCGCCACCGCCGCTGATTCCGGCAATCACCAACGGGCCGGCCTTGTCAATGTAGCTATTCCCTGCAGTGGAATTGATCACGAGGCTTGTGGCCGAAGCTCCGACATGCACCGGCTTTACCGCCGGGCCAGGATCACCGATGTTTCCATACGCTTTGAGCGTCACGACATCCGCAACATTGATCATTCCGGCACCAGCGTCGAGAATCCGCCCCGCCGAGCCGCCGTAACCGCTGTTGATGGTGAAGCCGCCGGTCGCCGTCGTTGTCGTAACCGTTCCACCGACCGTAATGTCGCCAGTATGCAGAGCATCACCGACGGTGAGGCCGCCAGTCGTGGTCGGCTTGTTGAGATCGGCCTGAGTCAGCACCAGACCGCCACCGGCAATCAGGCTTATTGCCTGTCCGGCGCTTCCCGAGGTCAGTGTGACCGGAGCGGCGTTGCCGGTCACCGTGCCGCCAGCCAAGGTCATGCTGTCGCCTTTGAGGATGATCGGCGCCGTACTGCCGGCGCCACCGTTGGTGATGGTGCCGCTATTGGTCAAGGTGGCGCTGCCGGCATCGACTGTCACGCTGCTCGTGCCGGCAACAAGGCCGGAATTATTGACACCGACACCTTTGAGACTCACCACCGTGCCGCCAACGTCTCCTGCCGTCGTGACTGTACTTCCCGCGGTCATGCTCACCGCGCCGCCAGCGACGATATCACCGGCCGCCGCAGTCGCTATGGTGCCCGACTCATTGATGGTTACCCCGCCGCCACCGGTGGTCGCGATAGCCGCATTGACCACCAAGCTGGTGCCGCTGATGGCAACGCCAGCCGCGCCGTTGGTGTTTACAGCACCATTGAGGTTGGTGGTGCCGCCTCCATTCACCGTCAGGCTGCTGAGCGCGCTGCCCGCGCCCACCGCGCCGCTGAAGGTGGTGGTGCCGCTGTCGGTCACCGTCAGGCTTCGGTTCGTGCCGTCAGAATTCACCGTGCTAGCGAAGCCGACATTCACTCCGGTTAGCGTGGTGCCCGCACCCAGCACGATGGCGTCAGTGTAGGTCTGCCCCGCCGTGGTGGTCACGGTTCCACCATTGAGGTTGGTGGTGCCGCCTCCATTCACCGTCAGGCTGCTGAGCGCGCTGCCCGCGCCCACCGCGCCGCTGAAGGTGGTGGTGCCGCTGTCGGTCACCGTCAGGCTTCGGTTCGTACCGTCAGAATTCACCGTGTTGGCAAAGCTGACTCCCACACCCGTAAGTGTTGTGTTACCCCCGAGCAGCACTGCGTTGTTGAACGTCTGGGACCCGGTTGTTGTAATGTTGGTCGCCAGAGTCAGGCCACTACTATTCGCCGTGATACTCGCCAACGGCGTCGTCCCGCCAACCACCCCGGCCAATGAAATGCTTCCGCTCCCTCCGAGAGTAAGGGCAAAACCGCCATTCAAAGTTCCATTGATCGTCGTCGTACCGGCGGTAGCATTGATGGTTCCAACTCCAGCAAGCGCAATACCCCGATTCGCAGCCAGCGCACCAGTCGCGGTGACTTCCAGGATACTGCCGCTGATTGACAGTTGGTCCGCTACCGCCACTCCGGGTGCAGTTCCGAGACCGCTGTCGGCACTGATCGACAGTTTGCCCCCATTGATCGCGGTCTTGCCGGTGTAGGTGTTCGTTCCGCTCAAGGTCATCGTGCCCGCGCCGACCTTGGTCAACCCGCCGCTACCCGACATCACGCCGCTGAACGCGGTCGAGCTAGCGTCAGCACCCGCCGTCAGAAGGAAACCACCATTCACAACATTACCCGCGCCGGCCAACGATCCGATCGTTTCCGCGCCAGCCAGTGCCAACGTCGCGCCACTAGCCACCGTCACCGCGCTCGTGTCCGCGATCGCCGCACCACCGCTTAACGTCAGCTGACCGGAATTCACCGCCGTCGTCCCGGTGTAGGTGTTCGCACCCGACAGGGTTGTCGTGCCCGCGCCGACCTTGGTCAACCCGCCGCTACCCGACATCACGCCGCTGAACGCGGTCGAGCTAGCGTCAGCACCCGCCGTCAGAAGGAAGCCACCATTCACAACATTACCCGCGCCGGCCAACGATCCGATCGTTTCCGCGCCAGCCAGTGCCAACGTCGCGCCGCTAGCCACCGTCATCGCGCTCGTGTCCGCGATCGCCGCACCACCGCTTAACGTCAGCTGACCGGAATTCACCGCCGTCGTCCCGGTGTAGGTGTTCGTTTGGGACAAAGTTAGCGTCCCGGCTCCCATCTTGGTCAGTCCACCCGCCCCAGCGAAAACTCCAGACTGCGAAGCGAGCCCGGAATTACTTACCGTCAACAGGCCCCCGCCAGTATTGATGCCGCCCAACGACATGGTGGCGGAGTTCAAGGTCAGGGCACCTCCGGCAGTGGTGATGTTCTGGCCCGTAGACTGAATATTGTTAACTGCGGTCACCAAGATGGTCTTGCCGGCGGTCGAACCAAATGCCACAGCGGCATTAACGATCACGTCATGGTTCGCCTGAAGCGTGTAGTTGGTGTCTCCTGTAAGACTTGCCGCCAAGACAAAATAGTCATTGGGATTGGTTTGCGCAAAAAACGTTGTTGCATCGGCATCGATGTTTGGTTCGACCAGCGCTCCGTTACTCGGATCTTGACCGACATACAGATCATCCGGGTCAAGCAACAGAGATCCCGTCTTGCCCTTTGCAGCGCTGGTAGCAACCGTCCCCGCAAAGCCCAGATTCTTCTTGCCGGATACCTCTACACTTCCTCCATTCCCGCCGTTTGCGCCACCCCTCGCGGAAATGCTGCCGTAGAACCTCGTCGTTCCGTCCGCCCAAACCACTACCTTGCCGCCATCTCCTGTGCCAACGGCGTCGGCGTTGATGCTTGCGTTCTTGCCGACGTAGGTGGCACTGGCGTTCTGTTCCGGACCCTTGCCCTGCCAATTGCCGCCGACGAGCGCCGTACCGCCATCGCCGACTCCCGAAACGTCGATGCTGGCATGGTCGAACAGCCCGACGCGGTCGCCCAGAATCTCGACCCGTCCGCCCGCGCCTGCTGAATTGCTGGCCTCCACCTTTCCAGACACCAGCGTGTCACCCACCGCCTTGAATACGACGCGCCCGGTTTCATCGAGTGACGCGGTATTCGCGTTGGCGATACCGGAATGTCTGATGGCGCCGGCATAGATACCGATGTTGCGACCGATCAACTGCCCGACGTTGAGCGCCTGATTGTCGGCCGCATTCACCTCTACCTGGATCGACGGCCGCTGCAAATCGACCAGATTTGCGCTCTTGCCGGCAGCGAGAATGACATCGCCATTTGGTGCATTGATGACGCCGTGGTTTTCGATGTTCGGCGCGATAAGGGCAACCAGGCCGCCGCTCGCGGTTCGAATCACGCCCTGATTGATGATGCTGCCCGCTCCCGCCTGCTGAGTGAAGTTGAGCCTGTTCGCCAGAAAATCGGCATTCGACAATCCAAGCGAAGACGCGACGAATCCGCCGACGTCAATCTGTGCATTGGCGCCGAACGCAATGCCGTTCTGGTTGATCAGGAATACACGGCCGTTCGATTGCAGGGAGCCGAGAATAACGCTGGGATCGCCGCTGGTGACGCGATTCAGCACCTGGCTCGCGGCATTCGTCTGAATGAAGCGGGTGATCTCGCCCTGCCCGATGGAGAATCCCTTCCAGTCGATCACCGTTCCGTTTGCGTTGGTGACGGTGAGGGCGTTGGCGGTGCTCTGAAATGTGGCACTGCCCGCCACCACGGTTGGATTGAGCGGATTGGCCTGCACCAGGGACGAAAAGGCGGCAGCCAGCGCAAAGGAAAGTTGCGTCAGGCGAAGGCGCGGTTTGCTCTTCGCGACACGAGATCCGCGACGGGCCTCACTGCCCTGCCTCGACGGGTCATTCAGTGGGGCATATCTAGAAGACATAAGACACCGAGCCATGAAGACGCATGCCACGAGATGTATGCGAGCTATCGATTACCTGAGCGAAATCGAGGCGCGCGGTAGTATCTTTACCCAGGCTGGCTCTAACGCCGATCCCGGCACTGGAGATCCCCGTCGAATAGATTTCCGACGCCGTCGGATGCACGCGCTTGACCCATCCGAAGTCATAAAAGCCAAGCACTCTCAGCTTGAGTTGATCGTAATGCTGCGCACCGAGCTCGGGCGAATAGAGTTCAAGGCTGCCGCGATGCCCCTTGTCGTTCGAGTGTTCGCGCTCAAGGAAACCGCGCACCGAGTCGGCGCCGCCGATACCGAACATTTCACCTGTCACCAGGCTCTGACGGGAATGCTGGCCCGTCAGATTGGCGCGAATCGCCCAATCGCCCCCAAGCGCCTTCTGAAAATTCAAACCGTAGCGCCACAACTGATACAACGCGTTGGCGCCGGGCCGGGCGCCCACTTTCTGAAACTGTTCGTCATTGCCGTCGCTGCCGCCCGGCAGGTTTTGTATCAGGCTCAAATAGCCCGACAGTTCAGAGTCCGCCTTTCTCAGCGCGCTCTGCCAGGTAAGGCTGAGGGGATGTACGGTTACATCGGGCACCAGCTTGGTCGTGCCGCCGACAATCGTTACGTTGCTCTGGTATGCCCGCCAATCCCAGCCAAGGGCCAGCTTGTGCTCCCAATCGCCGCGCTTGGGAATCAACTGTGCATACCGCAGGCCAAGGATGATGCCGCTGCCCGCAATGTTGAAATTGCCGCCGACCGTATTGACCTGTCCGGAATTGACATTGGAATAGCCGAGGAACATGCCGAAGGTGCCGTTCGTCGAGTACATCGGAGCTTGGTAGCCAAGGCCATAGATTCTTACCTGACGCGCCCGCAAGGGCGAGGTGATGGCCTGAAAACTCACCACGTGGTCACTGTCGAACAGGTTGGCGTGCTGAATCGCCGCCCCGACACGGAACGGCCCCGTCTGGGCGTTGCCGGTATTGTCAAAGGTCACGGCATAGCGAATCGGCGTCTGGTCGCTGGCCCTCACCACGGCATCCACTTCGCCTTCGTTCTCGCCGGCGCGCATGACGACCGTCGCCTGCTTGGCGGGGTTCTCGTTCACCAGGCGCAGGTTGTCGACCATGTTGTCAAAATTTGGCGTCTGGCCGGATTCCAGGGAAACCAGCGAACGCTGATAGTTTTCGCTGCTGAAATGGCGATTGCCCTCGACCCTTATTTTCGCCAAGCGGCTCTCGACCACCTGAAAGTGCACCACGCCGGAATCCAGCGTTTGTTCGGGAAGAATCACTTGTATGGCGTTGAAACCCTTGGCGGCATAGGCCTTTTCCAGCGCTTCCAGTGCCTGCTGAACGGTTCCGAAATCGCGTCGGGCTCCCGTGTAGGGTGCCAGCAGTTGATCGACTGTGGCCTGCGGAATCAGCGTGTTGCCGTGAGCCACATAGTGCGTGATGTCGAAGCGCAACGACCCTCCCTCGGCCGGAGAGGACGTGTTGGCGGCATCATCCGCACTCCGCGAAGCGGGCTGCGCCGCCTGAGCCCAAACGAGGCTTGCGGGAATCAGGAAGAAAAAGACCGGCAGAAAGCCGCGGCGCACTGCCGCAAAGGCTGAAGATTGCAAAGCCGGGATTCCTTGCGCAAGCCGGAGCACTGATTCCCCCCAAACTGCTTGAAACTTCATGAGTCTAGCATGTTGAAATACGGTTAATGCACCTAACTGGTTGTTGTGTGTGCGGTATTTGGCACTTCCGGTTCAATGACAGGCCCCCGGAAGCCGGCCATCCCGTCGAACTATATAATTCTCCCAATTGACCCTCACAGGATGTCCCCGCCATGAGCACCCGTCACGCCCGCCTGCTTATCCTCGGTTCCGGCCCGGCCGGCTATACCGCCGCCGTCTATGCGGCCCGCGCCAACCTGAAACCGGTGTTGATTACCGGGATGGCCCAGGGCGGGCAGTTGATGACCACCACCGACGTGGACAATTGGCCCGCCGACGCAGATGGCGTGCAAGGCCCCGATCTGATGGCGCGCTTTGAAAAACATGCGACACGCTTCCAGACCGAGATCATTTTCGACCACATCCATACCGCCGCGCTCAAGGAGACGCCGATCCGCCTCGTCGGCGACGTCGGTGAATACACCTGCGACGCACTGATCATCGCGACGGGCGCCTCGGCGCAGTATCTCGGCCTGCCCTCCGAGGAAGCGTTCTCGGGCAAGGGCGTGTCCGCCTGCGCCACGTGTGACGGCTTTTTCTACAAGAACCAAAGAGTGGCGGTCATCGGCGGCGGCAACACGGCCGTTGAAGAAGCACTGTACCTCTCGAATATTGCCAGCCATGTAACCGTGGTTCATCGCCGCAACAAGTTCCGCGGCGAGAAGATCCTTCAGGACAAGCTGTTCGAGAAAGAAAAGGCCGGCAAGGTCACCATCAAGTGGGATCACACGCTGGATGAGGTACTCGGCGACAAGTCAGGCGTCACCGGCATGCGCATCAAGAACGTCAAGACAGGGGCCACGGAAGACATTGACCTCATGGGCGTGTTCATCGCCATCGGCCACAAGCCAAACACCGATCTGTTCGTCGGCCAACTCGAGATGGAGGGCGGCTACATCGTCACCCAGAGCGGTCGCAGTGGCAATGCCACCGCGACCAGCATTGCCGGGGTGTTTGCCGCGGGCGACGTGCAGGACCACATCTACAAGCAGGCTGTAACCAGCGCCGCCACCGGATGTCAGGCAGCGCTCGATGCCGAGCGCTATCTCGATAGTCTGGAATAGCTGATCGCGCAAAGATGTCCGGCGGCTCCCCGCTCCGCCCTGCCGAGCGTCCGCCGGCTACTTCATGACCAAGCGCGCTATTCCCACCCCGGAAGAACGAGCTGCATTCCAGGAGGCGGTCGCCGATGTGAGCCCGCTGACGTGGGATCGTGTCCATCACCAGCCGCCCCTGCCGCCGGCCATTCCGCGCCAGCGCCTGCATGATGAAGCCGCCGCACTGGACGAATCCCTGCATGGCCCGGCACTGATCGACCTCTATCTCGAAGGCGGCGACGAGGCGGCGTGGCGTCGCGACAGCCTGCCAAAGGCCTGGCTGCGCGATTTACGACGCGGGCGCTGGGTGACGCAGGACAAGCTCGATCTGCATGGCCTGAATCGGGATCAGGCGCGACTTGCCGTCGTGAGTTTTCTGTCGCAATGCCAGCAGCATGGCCATCGCTGCGTGCGCATCGTGCATGGCAAGGGTCTCAGTTCACCCGGCCGCGAACCGGTGCTGAAGAAACTGGTGCTGGGCTGGCTGAGCCAGCGCCGGGAGGTGCTGGCCTTCTGTCAGGCGCGGGCCGCCGAGGGCGGCGCGGGTGCAGTCGTGGTACTGCTGGCCACCAAAAAATAGTCGGGCCTGACGGTCAGATTGCAGCTTCGTTGGCTTCACCGGTGCGGATGCGCACCACTTGCTCCACCGAGGAGACGAAAATCTTGCCGTCGCCGATCTTGCCGGTGCGGGCCGCCTTGATGATGGCCTCGATGGCCGGTTCCACGGTCTCGTCAGCAACGACGATCTCGAGCTTGATCTTTGGCAGGAAATCGACCACGTACTCGGCGCCGCGATACAACTCGGTATGACCCTTCTGCCGGCCGAAACCCTTGACTTCGGTGACGGTCAAACCGGTCACGCCGACATCCGAAAGCGCTTCGCGAACTTCGTCGAGTTTGAACGGCTTGATGATGGCTTCGATCTTCTTCATGTCTGATGTCCCCTGATTCAATATTCGTCTGGATAGCGTGATGTTATCGGATAGCGCCAATCCTTGCCGAATCCGCGTTGCGTGACGCGAATACCCACCGGTGCCTGACGCCGCTTGTATTCGTTCTTCTTCAGCATGCCTACCACCTTGCGTACATCGGCTTCGCTTACGCCCCCGGCAATGATCTGGCGCGGGCTCTCATCGCGTTCCATGTAGGCTTCGATGATGGCGTCAAGAACTTCATAGGGAGGCAGCGTGTCCTGATCGGTCTGGCCGGGTTTGAGTTCGGCCGAGGGCGGGCGCGTAATGATGTTCGACGGAATCACGTCGGAAACCGTGTTGCGCCAGTTTGCCAGCTGATAGACGAAGGTTTTCGCCACATCCTTGATCACGGCAAAGCCGCCGGCCATGTCGCCGTAGAGCGTGGCGTAGCCGACCGCCATTTCGCTCTTGTTGCCGGTGGTCAGCACAATGCGTCCGGTGCGATTCGACAAGGCCATCAGCAGCATGCCGCGGATGCGCGCCTGGAGGTTCTCGTCGGTGGTATCCCAGTCGGGCTTCGGCCCGAGGCTGGCAAAAGTCGGCGCTAGCAACACGGCGAATTGCTCCATCGCCACAGCGATGGGGATCTCGTCGTATTGCACGCCCAGGCGCCTCACCATTTCGCGCGAATCATCGAGGCTCATTTGCGCGGTCCAGGGCGAAGGCATCATCACCGCGCGGACCTTGTCGGCGCCCAGCGCATCGACGGCGATCGCCAGCGTCAACGCCGAATCGATGCCGCCGGAGAGACCGATGATCGCGCCGGGAAAGCCGTTCTTGCCGAGGTAGTCGGTAACGCCGAGCTTCAACGCGGCATAGACCTCCGCCTCGCGCGAGGCCGACTCGACCACCCGGCCGGGCAGCAGGTGCCCGTCGGCATAATCGATGAACTCCAGAGCCTCTACAAAGGCCGGCAACTGATGCGTGAGACGGCCCTGCCCGTCCATCGCAAACGACGCGCCATCGAACACCAGTTCGTCCTGGCCGCCTACCAGGTTGGCATAGATCACCGGCGTCCCGGTCGCCGCGACGCGCTCGCGCAATACTTCATGGCGTCGCGCCTGCTTGTTCATGTGAAAGGGTGAAGCGTTGAGCGTCAGCATGAGTTCCGCCCCGGCCTGCGCGGCGGCTTCCGTGGCACCGGATTCCCACACGTCGGCGCAGATCACCAGGCCGCAACTCACGCCTTTCAGGTCAATCACGCAGGGCTTTCGGCCGGCCGCGAAATAGCGCTCTTCGTCGAAGACTTCGTAGTTGGGCAGGCGATGCTTGCGATAGGTCGCGACCACCCGACCATCGGCCAGCAGCGAAGCGGCGTTATAGCGCTTGCCGTGTGACTCCTCCGGATACCCGATCACGATCGGTAGCGCAGCGGCGCGGGCCACAGCATCGAGTTGCTCCGCGCAGCCGCGATAGAAATCAGGCCGCATCAGGAGGTCTTCCGGCGGGTAGCCGCTCAAGCCCAATTCCGGCGTGAGCAGCACGTCCGCACCACCGTCGCGGGCGCGGGCGGCCAGCTCAAGAATGCGCGCGGCATTGCCGGCCAGATCGCCGACATGGGCATTGAATTGGGCGACGGCTATGCGCAATCGTTTCATGGCATCAACTATAGCGGATGCGAACCCATCCGCAGGGGACGCCGGCCCGCGAAGCGGAATCCCCGGCGTGCAAAGCACCGTCCCCGGCGTCCCGCCGGGGACATAGAAGCCCGCCTCGCGGCGGGCCGCTGCAGGCGACGAAACTCAAAACGCCGGCTTGTCCTTGGCGCCGGTGTAGGCAGCGACACCCTCCATGATTTCCTTCTTGGCGTCTTCAGCACCCAGCCAGCCCTGAACCTTGACGAATTTGCCCGGCTCCAGATCCTTGTAGTGCTGGAAGAAATGCGATATCTGATCGAGCACGATCTGCGGCAAGTCGCGCGGGCTATCCACGTCGCGGTACATCGGCGTCAGCTTGTCCACTGGTACCGCCAACAGTTTGGCGTCTTCACCGGCCTCGTCCGTCATCTTGAGCATGCCGATCGGACGACACCGCACCACGACTCCCGGCGGCAGGGCAAACTGGGACAGCACCAGAACATCCACCGGATCACCATCGCCCGCGATGGTGTGCGGGATGTAGCCGTAGTTGCAGGGATAGTGCATGGCCGTGGACATGAAGCGATCGACGAACAGAGCCCCGGACTCCTTGTCCACTTCGTATTTGATCGGCTCGGAGTGCATCGAAATCTCGATGACCACATTGAAATCGTTCGGCAAATCCTTGCCGGAGGGAACGCGGTCCAAGCCCATGGCTGGCTCCTATTTGCTAAAGATTCGATTATAGCGTTGTGAATATTTCACCTTGCTGACACCGCGAAGGGCGAGCATCGCCAGACCCGACCCGCTGGACATGCAATTCCCCGTTTACAAGTTGGCCCAGATCATTGCGAAGCATTCTCATTACGTTTCGAATTGACAAGCCATTCGCCATGAGGAACGACTCCCAGTCGCCGACCGCAAAGCACGATTATGCAAAGCTTTCCACACCGAATAACCGCCGTCCCGCCAGAGCCGACTTTCCCGGCTTGACCGGGCCGCCCGCCCAGCGTAATCGGCCGCCACCGCTCGACTCCGGCGCGCCGACCGGACGCTGGCGGCGTCGGTAGCGCGGGCCTTCTCGAACGCTGGATACAGGTCGCGCGACACGATAGGCGGCGCCGGCGGCACGGCGCTCCCCGCATCGCAAAAAGCCCGATTGGACGACTCGATCGGAACCGATAGCCAACGGCTATCTAATCGATTTCAACAATCAATTAGACGATAGCGATTGCAATAATTAATATTCACTCCATCGCAGCAAATCAATCAACCACCCAAGGAGAAACACCATGAACGCATCCCTGATCAACACCGAAGTCCTTCCCTTCAATGCCACCGCCTTCCACAACGGCAAGTTCGTCCCCGTCACCCAGGACGACCTCAAGAGCAAGTGGTCCGTGGTGTTCTTCTACCCGGCCGACTTCACCTTCGTCTGCCCGACCGAACTGGGCGACCTGGCCGATCACTACGCCACCTTCAAGTCGCTCGGCGTTGAGATCTACGCTGTATCGACCGACACGCACTTCACGCACAAGGCCTGGCACGACTCGTCGGAAACCATCGGCAAGATCAAGTACCCGATGATCGGCGACCCGACCGGCACCCTCACCCGCAATTTCGGCGTGATGATCGAGGAAGAAGGCCTGGCCGAGCGTGGCACCTTCGTCATCGACCCGCAGGGCAGGATCCAGATCATCGAGATCAACGCCGGCGGCATCGGCCGCGACGCCACCGAACTGCTGCGCAAGGTCACCGCCGCCCAGTACGTGGCGAGCCATCCGGGCGAAGTCTGCCCCGCCAAGTGGAAGGAAGGCGAAGCCACCCTGGCGCCGTCGCTGGACCTGGTCGGCAAGATCTAAACCGCTTCCAACCCGCCCCCGGCAAACCCGGGGGCGGGATTGCAGCGCCAAGCGCCGCCGGCCACAAGCCCAGCGCTTGCCAGTGCAATCCCCACCAAGGAGAAAATCATGCTCGACACCGCCATCAAGACCCAGCTTTCCGCCTACCTCGAAAAGCTCCAGACCCCCATCGAACTCGTCGCCTCGCTCGACGCCAGCGACGCCGCGCGCCAGATGCGCGAACTGCTGACCGACATCGCCGCGCTCTCGCCCAAGGTCAGCGTGCGCGACGATGGCAACGATGTCCGCAAGCCTTCATTCTCCGTCGGCCGCCCCGGTGAAGCCGCGCGCATCCGCTTCGCCGGCATTCCGATGGGTCACGAATTCACCTCGCTGGTGTTGGCGCTGCTGCAGACCGGCGGCCACCCGCCCAAGGTCGATGCGGCCGTGATCGAGCAGATCAAGTCGCTGCCGGGCTCATTCCGCTTCGAAACCTACATTTCGCTGTCCTGCCACAACTGCCCGGACGTGGTGCAGGCGCTCAACCTGATGGCCGTGCTGAATCCCGGCGTCGAAAGCGTGATGATCGACGGCGCCTTGTACCAGGACGAAGTGAGTGCACGCAAGATCATGGCCGTGCCGACCGTGATGCTGAATGGCGAAGCCTTCGGCCAGGGCCGCATGACGATCGAGGAGATCCTCGCCAAGGTCGACACCGGCGCCTCCGCCCGCGATGCAGAGAAGTTAAACGAGAAAGACGCCTACGACGTGCTCGTCGTCGGCGGTGGTCCGGCCGGTTCGGCGGCGGCGATCTACGCCGCGCGCAAGGGCATCCGCACCGGCGTGGTGGCCGAGCGTTTCGGCGGCCAGGTACTCGATACGCTGGGCATCGAGAACTTCATTTCGGTGCAGCGCACTGAAGGTCCCAAGCTCGTCATGGCGCTGGAACAGCACGTCAAGGAATATGAGGTCGACATCATGAACCTGCAGCGCGCCGAGGCCCTGATCCCGGCCGGCGAGGATGGCCTTGCCCAGGTCAAACTCGCCAACGGCGCCACGCTCCGGGCGAAAAGCGTGATCCTCGCCACCGGCGCGCGCTGGCGCGAGATGAACGTGCCCGGCGAGAAGGAATACAAGGCCAGGGGCGTGTGCTTCTGCCCGCACTGCGACGGCCCCCTGTTCAAGGGCAAGCGCGTGGCGGTGATCGGCGGCGGCAACTCGGGCGTCGAGGCAGCGATCGACCTCGCCGGGATCGTCAGCCATGTCACGCTGCTCGAATTCGACAGCAGGCTCAGGGCCGACGCCGTGCTGCAGGCCAAGCTCGGCAGCCTGCCCAACGTGACCATCATCACCAGCGCGCTGACCACCGAGGTCACCGGCGACGGCGAGAAGGTGAATGGCATCGCTTACACGGATCGCAACAGCGGCCAGGTCAAGCGCGTCGAACTCGAAGGCATCTTCGTCCAGATCGGCCTGCTGCCCAACACCGACTGGCTGAAGGGCACGCTCAAGCTCTCGCCGCGCGGCGAGATCGAGATCGATGCGCGCGGCCAGACCTCGCTGCCCGGCGTGTTCGCGGCGGGAGATGCTACAACCGTGCCATACAAGCAGATAATCATCGCCATGGGTGAAGGCGCCAAAGCCAGCCTCTCGGCCTTCGACCACCTGATCCGCAGCCCGGCCGTCAAGACAGCCACGCCATCCATTGATCTGGGTCAGCCCGCCTGAATGGCCTTCGAGTAATCTTTTCGCATCACCGTCCCCCATCTATCTGCGAAGGAGCCAACATCATGAAAGCGAAGAAACCTGCCAAGGTCGCCAGCGTCGCCAAGCTCGACATCGGCATCAGCGACAAGGACCGTGCCGCCATCGCCAACGGGCTTTCGGGCCTGCTCGCCGACAGCTACACGCTCTACCTGATGACGCACAACTTCCACTGGAACGTCACCGGGCCGATGTTCAACACCCTGCACCTTATGTTCATGGGCCAGTACACCGAGCAGTGGACCGCGCTCGACCTGATCGCCGAACGCATCCGCGCTCTCGGCCACCCGGCGCCCGGCACTTACAAGGAGTTCGTCAAGCTGGCGACCATCAAGGAGGTCGATGGCCAGCCGAAAGCCCTGGACATGGTGCGCCACCTCGTCGCAGCCCAGGAAGCCACGGCGCGCACCGCGCGCAAGCTGTTCCCACTGGTGGACAAGGCCAACGACCAGCCCACCGCCGACCTGCTGACCCAGCGGATTGAGGTTCACGAGAAAACGGCGTGGATGTTGCGCAGCCTTCTGGAAGAGTAGGAAGAAGGCGCTGGACGATCGGCATAGGGGGCAGTCTATGCGACTGCGCCCCTGCCACACCACCCGGCATGCGGGTCCGCACCGGGCGGTTCGAGAAGTTGAGGTCATGAGAGACGGGGTACGCCGAGTTTGTCGAAGTAGGCAATGGTCAGCACTCGTTTGATGTCGCCATTGCTGTTCCGCCACGAGGGTGTCCGGAATTTTGTGTAAACGGGTTTTGAATTAGTGCTGTGTCATCCGTTCTTCAAACTGGATAGTAAAGCGAATCATCGCCGCCTTCCAGTCTCGAATTGGCATCGTCCATTTCTGACTGATGTTCCTGAGCGCCAAGTAGAAGAGTTTGAGTAACGCGTCGTCGTTCGGAAACGAGCCACGATTCTTGGTGATCTTGCGCAAACTCATGTTCACCGACTCGATGGCGTTGGTCGTGTAGATCACCTTGCGGATCTCCGGCGGATAGTCGAAGAATGGAATAATGCGTGCCCAATTCCTGCGCCAGGACTGGCTGATCGGCAGGTAGGCGTCGTCCCATTTCTCCTCGAACTCGCCGAGCTGCTGCTCGGCTTCATCCACCGTGCTGGCGGTGTAGATACGCTTCAGGTCGGCAGCGACCTCGGCCCGCGTCTTCCACGACACGTAGTTCAGGCTGTGCCGAACCATATGGACGATGCACAGCTGAACGGCGGCGCGGGGATAGACAGCCTCAATCGCTTCCGGGAATCCCTTCAAGCCATCGACGCAGGCGATGAAGATGTCCTGCACACCCCGGTTCTTCAATTCGGTGACGACCTGCAACCAGAACTTGGCGCCTTCGGTCTGGGCGATCCACAGGCCGAGGACCTCCTTCTCGCCGGCCATGTTGATGCCGATGGCCAGATAGACCGCCTTGACCCGGACACTGCCATCCCTGACCTTGACGTGGATGCAGTCGAGATAGACGATCGGGTAAAGCGTATCCAGAGGGCGGGCCTGCCAGGCCTTCACTTCGTCGATGACAGCGTCAGTCACTGAGGAAATCAGCGTCGGTGAGACCTCGGTGCCGTACATCTCTTCCAGATGGCTCTGGATTTCCCGAACCGTCATGCCCCGGGCGTAGAGCGACAGGATCTTGTCGTCAAAGCCCGTCCAGCGGGTCTGGTGCTTCGGGATCAGTTGCGGCTCGAAGGTGCCGTGGCGGTCGCGGGGTATCTCTATCGGCAGTTCGCCAAAGTCGCCCTTCAGCGTCTTCTTGCTCTTGCCGTTGCGGGTGTTGCCCGCCGCGTTCTCGACGGGCTCGTTCTTGCCATGGCCGAGGTGATCGGCCATTTCGGCTTCCAGCGCCTTCTCGACCAGCAGTTTGGTGAGTTGCTTGAGCAACCCGTTCTCACCAATCAGGTCTTCCGGCTTTCGGTAATCAGCCAGCAGGCTGTCCAGCAACTCCTTGGGTACGGCTTTCTTCGCTACGGTCATCATCGCTCCTGGCAATGGGGCAGTTTCCTGCCGATTGACCGTTTACACAAAAATTCTTACACCCTCTCCGCCACCAGCAGCGCG
>JBIJDI010000183.1:0-5628 GCA_044344235.1 Sulfuritalea sp.
ACCTTTTCCAGTTCGGCGTAGATGTCTTCCAGCGCATCGGCGGAATACTCGACGTCGGCACCGTAGAGGTCAAGCAGCACGTCCTTGCCTTCCGAGACATAGCCCGGCTGGATCCGCGCGCGCAGGCGCTGCAGGCGGAACACCGGGAGTTCCTCGTCGCGCATCGAGAACAGGATGTTGTTGTGCAGGATGAAGGCGACCGCGACGTTGCGCGACTCGTCCTCCTTGTCGAGCAGGAAGGCCGAGTGCAGATGCACTTCGCCGTTTTCCTCTATGTAGAAGCGCGCCGACTCTTCCAGGTCGGTCAGGTCGTCCGCATCGGGCAGCTTCAGCTGGAAGACTTCCTCGATCCATTGCCGCTCTTCCCGGGATGGGGCGAGCAGGTCCACCCAGATCGGCGTGGTGGCGGCGAGGTCCTCTTTGCAGTCGACTTCGACCTGGCGCAGGCGGCCGTTCTTCAACTCGAAGGCATTGAGTTTGATCGGCTTGTGCGGTACGGCCGGCGCTGCCGGGGCTGCCGACAGTGATTCGCGCAGAGTGTCGCGCAGGGCGTCTGACAGTTCGTCGAGGATCTCTTCGCCGCGTTCCTTGGCAACCAGTTCCCAGACCACCAGGCTGTCATCCGGCGGCAGGGCTTCGAGTATCCGCGCTACGGCATCCGAAGGCATCCGCTCCAGCTTGGCGCGCAACTCCTCAAGGTGCTGGACGTGAACCAGGTTCTCCACGAGCTGCTGCCGCGGCCCCTCGTGGCCCTGCCGATGTACGACGCTTTCGACCCGCTTCTGGCGCGCAAGAAGTTCCTCGACCAGGCGCAGCTTGTCCTGCTCCGCGGCACGCTGGAGAGCTTCGAGGTCGTCGCTGGCCTGAGTTTCGATGTGTTCGGACATGGCCTGCGTATTCTAGTCGCGTTCGCGATGAGTCATGGCACGTCAGCGTGCCCCATGCGGCCGAGGATCAGCTGCGTGCGCCCGTTCATGTAGGCCGAATGGGGATTGCGCTCGTAGCGGCGTGGAGCGGGCAGCATGACGGCGAGGCGCGCGGCCTGTTCGGCACCGAGTTGTGCCGCCGGGACGCCGAAATAGCGCCGTGCGGCAGCCTCCGCGCCGAACACGCCATCACCCCATTCGACGACGTTGAGATAGACCTCGAGAATGCGTCGTTTGTCCCAAAGCAGTTCGATCCAGACCGTGATGATTGCCTCCTCGCCCTTGCGCAGGAGGGACTTGGTCGGCGACAACAGCAGGTTCTTCGCCAGTTGCTGGGAAATGGTCGAACCGCCCGCCACCACCTTGCCCTGCTTCTGGTTCTTCTCGATGGCCTTCTGGATGCCTTCCCAGTCGAAGCCCTCGTGATCGACGAACTTGTCGTCTTCGGCGGCGATCACGGCGCGCTTGAGGTTCACTGAAATCTTCTCGTAGGGCATCCACTGTTTCTTGAGTTCTGCCTTGGGATTCTTCTGCCGGGCTTCGTCAAGGCGCTGGCTCTGGAAACTGGTGGTTCCCGGATTCACCCATTTCCACCAGATGACCCAGCCGAGGTACCAGCCCTGCCAGAGCAGAAGCAGCCCCGCCATTGCTACAAGCCCGAGCTTGAGCCAGCGTGGTGCGGGCCTCATTCCAGCTCGCGCAGCGCAGCCAGTACCGGCGCGCTACGGGGTCGGATGCCGCGCCAGACGTGGAAAGCTTCCGCCGCCTGTTCCACCAGCATGCCGAGTCCGTCGGCGACACGGGCGCCCGCTGCCTGCGCTTGATGCATGAAAGGTGTTGCGCGGCCGTAGACCATTTCATAGGCGACGCAGCGCGGCGCAAACACGCAAGTCGGCAGTGGCAGTACGCCGCCGCTGAGCCCCGCCGAGGTGGCGTTGATGACCAAGTCGAAGGCGCGCCCGGTGAGGCCTGGAAAGCCGATGCCGTCGGGCTTGATGCCGAGGGCGCAACCGGGCAGGCGGGAGAACTCGAGGGCCAGGCGCGCCGCCGTCTCTTCGGTGCGATTGGCAATCACCAGTTCGGCGGGATTTTCCAGCAGCAGCGGCAGGATCACGCCGCGTGCAGCGCCACCGGCTCCCAGCAGCAGGATGCGGCGCCCGGCCGGGTCGCAGCCGAGATTGTTCTTCAGGTCGCGCACCAGTCCCGCACCATCGGTGTTGTCGCCGAGGATGACGCCGGCTTCGAAACTCAGCGTATTCACCGCGCCGGCAGCTTCCGCACGCGGCGTGCGGTGCGTGGCGAGGCGAAAGGCCTCTTCCTTGAACGGCACCGTGACATTGGCGCCCCGTGCCGGTCCCTTGCCTTTGGCGATGAAAGCATCCACCGCCGCCGGGAAACCGCCCTTGTCGGCAAGAATCGCCTCGTAGCTGATGTCCTGCGTGGTCTGCGCCGCGAACATTGCGTGGATGCGGGGCGACTTGCTGTGCCCGATGGGGTTGCCGAATACGGCATAGCGATCTGTCATTGCCTAGTCCGAACGCAGGCGATCCGCGTTGGTGAAGGTCCAGGTGCGCGTGATTTCGAGCACGTCAGTGTCGCGTCGGATGGCCTCGGGGAAGGCGGCGTAGGGTGCGGCCATCTGCACGATGCGGCGTGCGGCGTCGTCGAGCAGGCTCTTGCCCGAGGAGCGACTGACGTCGACACGCTCCAGATCGCCGTTGGCCTTGATGATCACGGTCAGCACCAGGCTGCCATAGAGGCGTCCTTTGGCGGCATCGGGATAGTTCAGGTTGCCGATGCGCTCGATCTTCTGCCGCCAGTCCTCGACGTACTGTGCGAAGCGGTACTCCTCGACGCGGGCGCCGATGAACTTCTTGCGCGGCCGCTGGTTGTATTCTTCCAGTTGCCGCGAGATCTGGCCTTCGATGCGGGCGATGGCCAGCGCGCTGCTGGCGAGGTCGGCCCCGGAGCGCGTCGGCTCGGGTGGCGCGGTCTGGTTGTTCTGGGTCTTGTTCGTCGCAACTGCCCGCTCGCTCTTCAGTCGCGTCATCTGCTGCTGCTGTTGCGCTTCCAGCTCGGCGACGCGACGCTGGGCTTCGATCAGTTCGCGGCCCTCCCTGGTATCGGGCGAAGGCGGCAGCGGTGTTTTGGCGCGCAGGTCCTGATCGGTGTTGCCGCCACCATCGAGGTTGGTCTGCGCCTTGGCCTGTGCCTTGTCCGGCCGGTTTTTGCTCTTGCTGTTGACCAGGATGACGTCGAGCGCCCGTTCGCGGGCCTTGTCGATGAAGTCCGGCGGCGTGAAGCGAATGGTGAGCACTACGGCGTGGAGCAGCAGTGACGCGCCGATTGCCAGCGTCAGATGGCGCTGCGGTGCATCCATTGCGGCAAGAAACGCCGGCAATGGGAAGGACGGCAGAGCAGGCCAGGAGAAGCGTGACGGGCTGGGCGGGTTGGACATAAGCCCGCCAATTTTACTCCGCGACTTCTTCGCCCTCGTCATCGGCTAAGGCGGCATCAGAGCCCATATTGGGCGCCAATTCGGGCGCCAGTTCGAGATAGCGCAGGCGCAGCTCTGCCTCCAGCAGATCGATGCCCTCGACGACCAGTCGCACGCGGGCACCCCTGGGCACCTCGGGCAGCGAGGGGACGCGCGCCACCAGCGGGATGGCGTCGAGCCGCACCAGCGATTCGCGCAGCACCTGCCCCGGGATCCTGTCCGCGCGTTCCTGCAGCAGCCAGCGCAGGCACCAGTAGCGCTCCATGCCGCGCTGGAATTCGGCGTAGGCGGCGTAGGTCAGTTCGAAGTCGCGCATGGCGGCCAGCAGGTCGGCTGACTTCGGCGGGAAGGGTGGCGCTTCGTTCTTCAGCAAGGCGATCAGTTGCCACTGATTGAGCAGGTCGCAGTAGCGTCGAAGGGGCGAAGACGACCATGCGTAGCACTCGACGCCAAGGCCTTCATGCGGCGCGGCGACCGTGCTCATGCGTACCTTGCCCGCCGTCTGTACGCGATACAGGGCGGGAATGCCGGCATCGCGCAGCATTGCGCCCCAGGTGGCGTTGGCCATGATCATCAATTCCGCGACCAGCGTATCCAGCGGACTGCCGCGCGCGCGCTCGTCGATGCTGACGAAGCCCTTGCCAGGCTCTACCGCCATGCCGCTGTCGGCCTCCCAATCGACGATGAAGTTGTAGTCCTTGCGGTTGCTGTTGTCGGAGGGTTTGCCGCGTCCGGCTTCGAGTACCTGGGCGAATTCCCACAGCAACTTCAGCTCGTCGCGGTAGGGAAAATCCGGCAGGCCGTCGGCCAGCGTGGCTTCGTTGAACACCGGTTCGATATCGTGGTGGCGCAGGTTGGCGACAATCGGCACGCGTTCCATGCGCGTCTCGTGGCCGAGCAGGCGGTAGTCGGAGTCGACATCCAGATAGAGCGAGATGGCGGCCACGGTGTGCCCGGCGGCGAGGGTGAAATGCTCGACGATGTCTTCCGGCAGCATGGTGATCTTGCGCCCCGGCATATATACCGTCGACAGCCGGTCGCGGGCGATGCGGCCGAGATCCGAATCGGGGGCAAAGCCCAGACCCGGTGCAGCGATGTGGATGCCGATGCGCCAGCCGCCATCGGGTTTTGTCGTGACGGAAAATGCGTCGTCGATTTCCGTCGTATGGGCATCGTCGACGCTAAAGGCGGCGACCTCCGCCAGAGGCAAATCGCCCGGGTCGACGGGCGTCGCGAAGTAGGGGAAATTCGTTCCACCTTTGGCTTCGGGGAAGAACTCGAACAGGAAACGGCCGAGGTGATAGTCGTGGGTCGAGGGCAGCGCGCCACACTCGAATAGCAGACGTGCGGCGGATTTTCCGGTCTCGCCACAGGCGGCTTCGAGCGCCTTGGTCTCGCTGCGATTGCGGTCCGGCTTGTAGATGAGTTGCTGCAGCCAGGGCGTGAACTCGGCAGGCAACTGGCCGTTCTTGAGCTCCTCGACCATGCGCTCGATGGTGGCGGCCTGCAGGCGCTTCTTTTCCAGCCCGGCGAGGGCGGCCTGCAGAATGTCGGGCGGCGCCTTGCGGAAACGGCCGCGGCCCTTGCGATGGAAATACATCGGTGCCGAATGCAGGCGCAGCAGCACGGCCGCGGCTTGCACGGAATCGGGCTTTGCACCGTGGTATTCCCCGGCGAGCTCCTCGAAGCCGAACTCCCCCTCGCCGCAGACTTCCCAGAGAAAACCGACGTCGATCCCTTCGGCGTCCGCTTCGGCGCGCTCCAGCAGTTCGCCCGGCACCGGTGCAGCAAAGCGCAGCAGTACGTTGGCCGCCTTCACCTTGGAACGCTTGCCGGAAGCAAGTTCGATCTGCAAGGACGCAACGTTGTCGGCCAGCACGGTGCCGGCACGGAAAGCGCCGTCCTCTTCAAACAGGACATTCATTTCGGGGATCAGGAATCAGGTATCAGGGATCGGCGGTGGGCCGATCCGCAGTGGGGGGCGAATTATACCGGCTCTGCACCGGCGACCAGGATGGTACTGGTCAGCCGGTAGCCGCCCGCCACGGCATGGGGCGCCAGTTCTTCACCGACGGCGGCGGCGAGCGCGCGCTGCTTTTCGGCAGGCAGGCGCGACAGGCTCTCCGCCGCGCCGCCGGCGAGATCGAGAAAGCCCTGCCAGTAGGCCGCTGCATCGGCAAAGTCGAGCGTCAATCGACAGGGACG
>JBIJDI010000184.1:0-5596 GCA_044344235.1 Sulfuritalea sp.
ATCGAGTTCGTCGATGCTCCCGTCTCGGGGGGTGAAACCGGCGCCATCAATGCAGCGCTGACGGTGATGGTTGGCGGCACGCCGGCGGCCTTCGAGAAGGTGAAGCCCCTGCTGGAGAAGATGGGCAAGTCTGTGACGCTGATCGGCGACTCGGGCGCCGGTCAGGTGGCCAAGGCCTGCAACCAGATCCTCACCGGGGTCGGCGTACTGGCGGTGGCCGAGGCCTTCAACTTCGCGGCGAAGAGCGGCGTCGATCCGGCCAAGGTGCGCGAAGCCCTGCTCGGCGGTTTCGCTTACTCGAAGATTCTGGAGAACCACGGGCAGCGCATGCTCGATCGCAACTTCAAGCCGGGATTCAAGGCCTGGATGCACCAGAAGGATTTGCGCATCGTGATGGAAGAGGCGCACCGCCTTGGACTCATGTTGCCATCGGCGGCGGCGACGGCACAGATATTCAACGCCATCGTCGGTAGTGGCATGGGTGAGAACGATTCGATCTCCGCGCTCATGCTGCTGGAGAAGATGAGCTCGCCGGAGTAGTCGTCATGCGTTTGGGATTCATCGGCTTCGGTGCCATGGGCCGCCCGATGGCGGAACATTTGCTGAGGGCCGGACACGAGCTGTTGGTCTGGAGCCGCCGTCCCGCCAGCGCCGAGTTCCTGTTGGCGCAGGGCGCGACGTGGTTCGATTCGCCGGCTGCGGTGGCACGGGCGAGTGAAATTGTTTGCACCAACGTGACCGGCAGTGCCGATGTCGAGGCGCTCGCCAGCGAACTGGCGACGGGTTTTTCCGCCGGCGGCATGCACCTGGATTTTTCCACGATTGCGCCGGGCGCGGCGCGGCGTATCGCCGCCGCCTATGCCCGGCACGGCGTCGATTTCGTCGATGCGCCGGTGTCGGGCGGCAGTGGTGGCGCGCAGGCCGCCACGTTGTCCATCATGTGGGGTGGAAAGTCGGCGCTGGCGATACGGCTCCAGCCGCTATTCGAGGTGCTGGGCAAGACCATCGTCCACGTCGGCGAGACCGGCGCGGGTCAGGTCGCAAAAGCCTGCAATCAGATGGTGATGGTGGCGGCGATCGAGGCGTGCGCGGAGGCGGCACGACTGGCCGAAGCCGCCGGCGTAGACTTCGCGAAGGTGCGCACGGCGATGCTCGGCGGCTCGGCCGGCTCAAGGGTGTTGGACGTGTTCGGTGGCCGCATGGCCGCACGCGACTTCAAGGCCGGGGTCGAAGCGCGCCTGCACCACAAGGACTATGCGTTGCTGATGGACGAGGCCACCCGAATCGGCGCTGCCCTGCCGGCGTCGGCCGCCGTGTGGCAGCAACTCAATGCGCTGATGGCGCAGGGTTGGGGGCGGAACGACACGTCATCGCTGCTGCGCGTGCTTGAAGCAGGTATCGAACCGGATCCGGCGCGATGAGCAGCAGGGCTGTGGTTTCGGCTCCGAAGAAGGCCGCACTCGAACTCAACGCGATCTTCGAGAACGCCACGATCGGCATTCTATTTACTCACAATCGCCGCTTGATCCAGGCCAATCGCTTGTGCGCGGAAATGTTCGGCTATACATTGAAAGAATTCGTCGATCAGCCCGCGCTGATCCTCTATGCCGATCAGGAGGCCTACTCTGTTTTGGGACGTGAGGCCGGCCCGGTGCTGGCTGCCGGGCTTCCCTTCCGCACCGAGACGCAACTCAAGCGCAAGGACGGCAGCCTGTTCTGGTGCCGTGTGTCGGCCAAGGCGATTGATCCTCATCATCCGCGCGACGGCACCTTGTGGATGATCGAAGACATCGCCGAGGATCGCCTGATGATCGATGCCCTCGAGCGCAGTACCCGTGAGTTGTCGGCGATTCTGGATACCGCATCGGCGGGCATTGCGGTGGTGCGCAACCGGGCCTTTGTGCGCTGCAATCGCCGCTTCGAGGAGATATTCGACCTGCCTGCAGGTTCCTTGCTGGGCCAGTCTGCGCGACGGCTGTTCAACAGCGAAGAGGAATTCCAGCGCACCGGCGAACAGATCTATGCCGAGTTTGCTGCCGGCATAGTGCATCGCCGCGAGCAACTATTCATGCGTCGCGATGGCCGCGCGACGTGGCTGCGCGTGAGCGGCAGCGCCTTTGATCAGGCGAATCCGCACGCGGGCTCGGTCTGGGTAACGGAAGACTTCACGGCAACGCGTGAGGCGGAAGCGCGCGCGCGGCAGGCGTTCGACGAGCAGCAGCTGATTTTCGACAACGCGGCGGTGGGCATCCTGTTTGCGCGGGATCGCATGGTACAGCGCTGTAATCGACGGTTGGCGGAGATTTTCGGCTATGAGCCGGAGGAGCTGATGGGGCGCTCGACGCGGGTGTTCTATCTCAACGAGGAGGACTACCAGCGCCATGGTGCTGTGGCCCTTCCGGTGCTTATGGCCGGTGGCACCTTCATCGGCGAGAACCGGGTGCGGCACAAGGATGGTCATGCGTTCTGGGTGCGTGCTACCGGACGCCAGATCGCCGGGCAGACCGATAGTATTGACCTGACCTGGATTTTCGAGGACGTCACCGAGCGACATCAGGCGGAGGAGGCCTTGTTGCGCGCCCACGATGAGCTTGAACAGCGGGTGGTCGAACGCACCGCCGAACTGGCGAGCGCCAACACGCAGTTGCAGGAAGAAGTGTTCGAGCGGATGCAGGCCGAACAGCGCATCTGGCATCTCGCCCACCATGACAGCTTGACCGGCCTGCCCAATCGCACCCTGCTGCACGATCGGCTGGAGCAGGCTTTGGCGCAGGCGCAGCGTAGCCGGCATCGCGTCGCCGTGATGTTTCTCGACCTCGATCGTTTCAAGAACATCAACGATAGCCTGGGCCACGCCATCGGTGACGAACTGCTGAAACACGTCGCCGAGAGGCTAAAGAGTGTAGTGCGTGCTGTCGATACGGTGTCGCGCCTGGGCGGCGACGAGTTCGTTATCGTGTTGCATGAGGTGTCCTCGCCCGATGACGTCGTCCAGGTGGCGGAAAAGATTGTCGGCGCGCTGGCGTCGGCGGTGAGCATAGAGGGCCATCAGCTGCGGGCGACGCCGTCCATCGGTATCAGCATCTTTCCCGATGACGGTGACGAGGTTTTCGGCCTCATGAAGAGCGCCGACACGGCGATGTATCACGCCAAGGCGGCTGGGCGCAACAACTTCCAGTTCTTCGCCCGGGCGATGAACGAGCAGGCCGAGCACTTCTTTTCGTTGGAGAACCGGCTGCGCCAGGCGATCGAGTCCGGGCAACTGCTGCTGCACTACCAGCCCCTGGTCGATTGGCGGCGGCGCGCTGTATGCGGCATGGAGGCGCTGGTGCGCTGGAACGATCCGCAGGATGGATTGATCGAGCCGGGCGAGTTCATTCCGATCGCCGAGGAAACCGGGCTCATCGTGCCTATCGGTGAATGGGTGCTGGCCGAGGCGCTGAGACAGAATCGCGCCTGGCAGCAGGAAGGGCGTCCTTTGCTGCCCATCTCGGTCAACCTTTCGCCGCGCCAGTTCCGGCAGAAGAACCTGATCGAGACCGTGCGCCGGATCCTGCTGGATACGGGGCAGCCGGCGCGGCTGCTGGAACTGGAGATCACCGAAACGACCCTGATGCAGGACATCGACGAAACCCGCGACAAACTCCAGGAGATCGCCGCCATGGGCGTGCGTTTGGCGATTGACGATTTCGGCACCGGGTATTCCAGTCTGAGTTATCTCAAGCGTTTCCCGGTGCATAAGCTGAAAGTTGATCAGAGCTTCGTGCGTGATCTCACGGTCGACCCGGAAGACGCGGCAATCGTCACTGCGGTTATCGGCCTGGCGAAAAGCCTGGGCCTCGACACGCTGGCCGAGGGCGTCGAAACCCGGGAACAGCTGGATGTCCTGCTCGGCCTCGGCTGTGAAAAATTTCAGGGTTATCTTTTCTCGCGCCCACTACCACCGACTTTCGTTGACGGGATCTTCCATCCACCGCTGATCGGGGGTTCCAAGGCATAATGGACGCATCGATCAATCAACACTCTGGAGCAAGGCAATGAGTCAGACCACCACGGCCAGCGGGCTTGTCATTGAAGATCTGATTGTCGGTGAAGGTGCGGAAGCCTGCGCCGGGCAGACGGTTTCCGTGCACTACACGGGTTGGCTCACGGACGGTTCGAAATTCGATTCGAGCAAGGATCGCAACGAGCCCTTCGAGTTTCCGCTCGGTGGTCGGAGCGTCATCGCAGGATGGGATGAAGGCGTGCAGGGCATGAAGATCGGCGGTACGCGAAAGCTGACGATACCGCCTTCACTCGGCTACGGCGCTCGTGGCGCAGGCGGTGTGATTCCGCCCAATGCGACGCTGGTGTTCGAGGTCGAACTGCTCGGGCTGGATTGAAGAAAACGGACGGTAGTTTGCCGGCGCCGCGCGCCGTCGTTGCTGCTGTCTCCTGAATTGCCGTGGCACTTTTTCTTCCATCCCGCCTGCCGAATGTCGGCACCACGATCTTTACGGTCATGTCGCGGCTTGCCGCGGAGCATGGCGCCATCAACCTTTCGCAGGGTTTCCCTGATTTTTCGCCGTCACCGCGACTGCTCGATCGCGTGACCCATCACATGGCGGCGGGCGCCAATCAGTATCCGCCGATGGCCGGAGTGCCCTCCTTGCGCGAGGCCATCGCGGAAAAGGTGGCGCGGCTCTACCTCGCCACCTATGACCCGGACACCGAAGTTACCGTAACGGCGGGGGCGACCCAGGCGATCTATACCGCCATCGCCGCCTGTGTCAGGCCCGGCGACGAGGTGATCGTCTTCGCACCGGTCTACGATTCCTATGTGCCGGGCATCGAGCTCAACGGCGGCCATGCGGTCTATGCGCATCTGCGCTTTCCCGAGTTCAAGCCCGACTGGGATGAAGTTCGCGCCCTCATCACCCCGCGCACGCGGATGATCATCATCAATTCGCCGCACAACCCGAGCGGGTCGGTATGGTCGGCAGACGACATGGCGATGCTGGAATCGCTGGTGCGGGATACCAAGATCGTCGTCGTCAGCGACGAAGTCTACGAACATGTGGTGTTCGATCAGAACGAGAGCGGCAAGGAAAGGCTGCGCCACGAAAGCGTAACGCGTTATCCGGGGCTGCGCGAGCGCAGCTTTGTCATCTCCAGTTTCGGCAAGACCTATCACGTGACAGGCTGGAAGGTGGCCTACTGCCTGGCGCCTCGCGCATTGATGAGCGAGTTTCGCAAGGCGCACCAGTTCATCGTCTTCACCGTGCACCACCCGGCGCAGCTTGCGCTTGCCGATTTCATGCGCGAGCAGCCGGAGTTTGCAGACAATCTGGCGAGCTTCTATCAGGCCAAGCGCGATTTCTTCCGCCAGCAACTGGAGGGCTCACGCTTTGTCCTGCTGCCCTGCGCCGGCACCTACTTCCAGTTGGCGACCTATGCCGCGATCAGCGATGAGCCGGACACCCGCTTTGTCCAGCGGCTGACCAAGGAGCACGGCGTTGCCGCGATTCCCGTTTCGGCCTTCAACCCGGACGGCGAAGATCAGCGCGTGATCCGCTTCTGCTTCGCGAAGAACGAAGCGACGCTGGCTGCGGCAGGC
>JBIJDI010000185.1:0-5595 GCA_044344235.1 Sulfuritalea sp.
CCACTTCGCGCGGCAGCGTCTTCTTCAGCTTGCCCGTGGTGAAGCGGAAGGCGCCCGCCAATATATCCAGCGCACCGCGAAAGCTTCTCTCCGGCTGCAGGCTGCGGGTATGAAAACTGAATCGCGCACCCTCGCCCAGCTTGACCCGACTGCCTTCCGCCAGCATCAGATAGGCACGGGCGCCGGTACCGGTACGCAGCACATCGCCGCTCTTCAATTCCATGCCCGCCGCGAGCGGCACAGTGACTCCGCCCCGGTCCCGCCATGCGGGTGATTGCACGGCCTCCACGGTTGCCGCGGCGGCGGCAAATGCCGGCGTCGACAGCAACATGCCTAGTGACGCAAGCACCGGTAAAAGGGCGTTCAGGGGATGCATGCAAATCCTTTCGTTAAGAGGGGGCAGGTATAATTCCACCCTTTGCCAGACATCACGTCAGACGCCCCGGCCATGCAGGAAAAATATCTTCCGACCGAAATCGAGCAGGCCGCACAGGCCCACTGGAACACCACGCAGGCCTTCCGCGCCGCCGAGAAATCCGACCGCCCGAAGTACTACTGTTTGTCGATGTTCCCCTATCCGTCGGGCAAACTGCACATGGGGCATGTACGGAACTATACCATCGGCGATGTGCTCTCCCGCACCCACCGCATGAAGGGCTACAACGTGCTGCAGCCCATGGGTTGGGACGCCTTCGGCCTGCCCGCCGAGAACGCCGCGATGCAGAACAACGTGCCACCGGCGAAGTGGACCTGGGACAACATCGCCTACATGAAGAAGCAGCTGCAGTCGCTGGGTTTCGCCCTCGACTGGGAGCGTGAGCTGGCCACCTGCTCGCCCGAGTACTACAAGTGGAACCAATGGCTGTTCCTGCGTATGCTGGAAAAGGGCATCGCCTACAAGAAGACCCAGGTCGTGAATTGGGACCCGGTGGACCAGACCGTGCTCGCCAACGAGCAGGTCATCGAAGGCCGCGGCTGGCGCACCGGTGCGGTGGTCGAGAAGCGCGAGATCCCCGGCTACTACCTCGCCATCACGAAATACGCTGACGAACTGCTCTCTGCGCTCGACACGCTGCCGGGCTGGCCCGAGCGGGTCAAGACCATGCAGGCCAACTGGATCGGCAAGAGCACCGGCGTGCGCTTCGCCTTTCCCTACGAACTCGACGGCAAGCAGGAAAAGCTGTGGGTATTCACCACCCGCGCCGACACCATCATGGGCGTGACTTTCTGCGCCGTCGCCGCCGAACATCCGCTGGCCACGCATGCCGCGAAAACCAACCCGCAGCTCGCCGCCTTCATTGACGAATGCCGCCACGGCTCGGTGATGGAAGCCGACATGGCAACCATGGAAAAGAAGGGCATGCCGACCGGCATCTTCGTCGCGCATCCGCTGACCGGCGACAAGGTCGAGGTCTGGGTCGGCAACTACGTACTGATGAGCTACGGCGAAGGCGCCGTGATGGCGGTGCCGGCTCATGACGAACGCGATTTTGAATTTGCGAAGAAATACGGCCTGGCAATCAAGCAGGTCATCGCGGTCGATGGCGAGAACTTCTCGCTCGACGGCTGGCAGGAGTGGTACGCCGACAAGCAGCGCGGCCGCTGCGTGAATTCGGGCAAATTCGACGGGCTGAACCTTGAAGCCGCCACCGCGGCCATCGCCGCCGACCTCTCGGCCAAGGACCTTGGCGCCGCCCAGGTGCAGTACCGCCTGCGCGACTGGGGCGTCTCGCGCCAGCGCTACTGGGGCTGTCCGATTCCGCTGATCCATTGCGACACGTGCGGCACCGTGCCGGTGCCCGACGACCAGCTGCCGGTGAAGCTGCCCGAAGACTGCGTGCCCGACGGCTCCGGAAACCCGCTGGCAAAGCGCGCCGACTTCGTCGACTGCGCCTGCCCGAAATGCGGCAAGCCGGCCAAGCGCGAGACCGACACGATGGACACCTTCGTCGATTCGTCGTGGTACTACGCACGCTACTGCGCCCCTGATGCCACAAGCATGGTCGATCAGCGCACCAACTACTGGATGCCGGTGGACCAGTACATCGGCGGCATCGAACACGCGATCCTGCACCTGCTCTACTCGCGGCTGTGGACCAAGGTGATGCGCGACCTGGGCCTCGTCAAATACGACGAGCCCTTCGCCAACCTGCTGACGCAGGGCATGGTGCTCAACCACATCTTCTCGCGCCGCACCGACAAGGGTGGCATAGAGTATTTCGCGCCGGAGGAAGTCGATCTCAAGCGCGACGAAGGCGGCCATGTGATCGGCGCCACTTGCAAGGCCGACCGCCAGACGGTCGATTACGGCGGCGTCGGCACCATGTCGAAGTCGAAGCGCAACGGCGTCGATCCGCAATCGCTGATCGAAGAATTCGGCGCCGACACGGCGCGCTTCTTCATGATGTTCGCCTCGCCCCCGGAACAGACGCTGGAGTGGTCGGATTCCGGCGTCGAGGGCGCCTACCGCTTCCTGCGCCGCGTCTGGGCTTTCGGTCACGCCTCGCACGCGGCAATCTCGGCCAAGGCAACGATGCCGGCCAAGCTGCCGGAACAGCTCGCCGCGGTCCGTCGCGAAATCCACCTGTTGCTGAAGCAGGCCAATTACGACCTCGGCAAGTTCCAGTTCAACACTGTCGCCTCGGCAGCGATGAAGATGCTCAACAGCCTGGAGAAAGCCCCCAGTGAGGCAGGTGCGGGAAACGGCCGCGACGCCGTGGTCGCCGAATGCTTCGGCATCCTGCTGCGTGTGCTATCGCCGATCACGCCGCACATCTGCCACGCCTTGTGGATCGAACTCGGCTACGGTGCCGACATCCTCGCTGCGCCCTGGCCCGAGCCGCTCGCCGAAGCCCTGGTGCAGGACGAGGAAGAACTGGTATTGCAGGTCAACGGCAAGCACCGCGGCAACATCCGGGTGAAAGTCGGCGCTGACAGGACGGCGATCGAAGCCGTCGCGCTCGCCTCCGAAGCCGCGCAGAAATTCATGGAAGGCAAGGCGGCGAAGAAGGTCGTCGTCGTGCCCGGCCGTCTGGTCAACATCGTCGTCTGAGGAGCCCGCCATGCGCGCCGCCAAACTATCCGTCATCCTGCTGCTGATCAGCCTGCTCGCCGCCTGCGGCTTCAAGCTGCGCGGCAGCGCCGAACTGCCGGGCTACAAACTGCCGTTTTCTACCATCGCCCTCACGCTGGCGCCGACGTCCGAGTTTTATGCCTTGCTCAAGCGCAACATCGAGGCCTCGTCGCCCGGCACCCGCGTGGTCGACGCCAAGGAAGCCGAAGCCATCCTGACGGTGCTGGCCGACACCAACGTGAAGAACATCCTCTCGCTCAACGCTGCCGGCCGCGCCCGCGAATACCAGCTGGTGCGCAGCTTCACCTTCAAGGTCCACGCCAACGTCGCGTCGGCGACGCCGGCCGCGCAGGTCAAGTACACCGACGCCCGCCCGGACGCCGTGGCCACCGAGTACATCGCGCCCAGCACCATCACGCTGCGCCGTGACATCACCTTCAGCGACGACCTGGTGCTGTCCAAAGAATCCGAGGAAGCCCTGCTCCAGCGCGACATGCAGAGCGACCTGGTACAGCAGTTGATGCGCCGACTGGCGGCCGCGAAACTGAAGCCGGTGAAGGTCGACGGGGAGTAGGCGCCGTGCTCCTGCGCCCGGAGCAACTTTCCGCTCACCTCGACAAGCCGCTGGCGCCGCTGTACCTGCTGCACGGCGACGAGCCCCTGCTGGTGATCGAAGCCGGTGACGCGATTCGCGCCGCTGCGCGCAAGCAGGGCTTCGAGGAACGCGAAGTCATCATTGTCGGCACCAGTTTCAAGTGGGACGACCTCTTCATGGCCGCCGGCAACATGTCATTGTTCGGCGGCTCCAAGCTGGTGGACCTGCGCATTCCCTCGGGCAAGCCGGGGCGCGAGGGCAGCGAGGCGCTGCAGCGCTACATCTCGACGCTGGGCCCCGGCATCGTCACCCTGATCACCCTGCCCGAGCTCGACTGGCAGGCGAAGAAGGCGGCCTGGGTCACGGCGCTGTCGAATGCCGGCATCAGCATCGAATGCAACGCCCCGCCACCGGCCCGTCTGCCGCAATGGATCGCCGAGCGCATGGCGCGCCAGCAACAGAGCACACCGAAAGCCGCGCTGGACTTCATCGCCGCCCACGTCGAGGGCAACCTGCTCGCCGCGCACCAGGAAATCCAGAAGCTCGGCTTGCTCTATCCGCCCGGCGAAGTTTCGCTGGAGCAGATCGAAGGCGCGGTGATGAACGTCGCCCGCTACGATGTGTCTGATTTGCGCGACGCCCTCAAGGCCCGCGACACGGTGCGCGCTGCGCGTACGCTGGAAGGCCTCAAGGGCGAGGATGCGGCGCCGCCACTGGTGCTCTGGGCGCTGGCCACCGAAGCGCGCAGCGCCGCGGCAAGACCCGCGCTCTTGCATGCGGCGAAGATTGACCGCATCATCAAGGGTCTGGCGCGCGGCGACATCTGGGACGAGTTCCTTCAGCTGGCGCTGCGCCTGACGCAACCGAGGACACGGTAATGGATGTGAAAGCCTACATGCAGCAGATCGGCCGCAACGCGCGGGACGCCTCGCGCGCCACGGCACGCGCCTCGACCGCCGCCAAGGACACGGCGCTGCTGGCCATGGCCGCTACGATCCGCGAGCGCCGCGCCGAACTGCTCGCGGCCAATGCGGCCGATGTCGCGGAAGCCCGCGGCAACGGCCTCGACGCTGCGATGATCGACCGCCTGACGCTGACCGACAAGGGCATCGAAGCCATGGCGCAGGGACTGGAACAAGTCGCTGCCCTGACCGACCCGATCGGCGAATTCACGGACATGAAGCGCCGCCCCTCCGGCATCCAGGTTGGCAAGATGCGCGTGCCGCTCGGCGTGGTCGGCATCATCTACGAGGCACGGCCCAACGTCACGGCGGATGCCGCCGCCCTATGCCTCAAATCAGGCAATGCCGCGATCCTGCGCGGCGGCAAGGAAGCCCTGCGCGCCAACCAGGCGATCGCCGCCTGCGTGCGTGCCGGGCTCAAAGCCGCCGGCTTGCCCGAGACTGCGGTGCAGGTGATCGAAATCACCGATCGCGAAGCCGTCAGTCATCTGGTCGCCATGCCCGAGTATGTCGATGTGATCGTGCCGCGCGGCGGCAAGAGCCTGATCGAGCGCGTGTCGAAAGACGCCAAGGTGCCGGTGATCAAGCATCTCGACGGCAACTGCCACGTCTATGTCGATGACGCCGCCGATCCCGAAAAGGCGCTGCGCATACTCGAAAACAGCAAGACGCAACGGCTGGGCACCTGCAACACCGCCGAATCGCTGCTGATTGCGCGTAGCGTCGCCGTGTCGCTGGCGCCGACTTTATGCGCCATGCTCGCCACCAACGGGGTCGCCATCCGCGGCTGCGCGGAAACGCGAAAGCTGGTGCCGCACGCCATCGCCGCGACGGAAGAGGACTGGTACGCCGAATACCTCGCCGCGATCATCTCGGTCAGGATCGTCGCCGACGTCGGCGAGGCCATCGCGCACATCAACAAGTACTCGTCGGCCCACACCGACGCCATCGTCACCGAGAGCTAC
>JBIJDI010000263.1:0-4322 GCA_044344235.1 Sulfuritalea sp.
ACCAGGTCGCGCCCCTTTTCGGCTCCGCTGATGCGGGCATCGTCGGCGGCCAGTTGCGGGTTGTTGGCCTTTAGCCGATCCTCGAGCGCAGCCATCTCCAGCTTCGCCGGGGGCGGCAGCAGCCGCAGTTTTTCGGGCGGGCGCAGCGTGAGGTTTTCCGGGCGTCCCAGCAGGGCCCGTATCCGGGCCGCGGTCTGCTTGCTTTCGCCTTCGAGCATGACGATGTCCGTCTCCATGGCGATGATTTCGGACTGTGCGCGCAAGGCATCCTGCTGGCTGCCGAAGCCGCTGGCATAACGGGTGCGCGATATCTCGGCAACGCGCCGCATCAGGTCGAGGTTCTCCTGCGCGTAGCGCAGGCTGACCAGTTGCACATGATGTTGGGCGTAGGCCAGCTTGATGCGCGTTGCCAGTTCGATCCAGCCGGCGCGTGCGCGCGCCTGCGCTTCATCTGCACCGGCGCCGGCGACGTCGCGGCGCAGGTCGCGCTTGCCGAACCAGGGTACGGACTGGCTGAAGATGTAGCGCGTGCTGCCGATCCGCGGCGGCAGCAGGTTGGAGCTGGCGTCCTTGCCTTCGTTGGTGATGTCGCGCAGCTCGGTACGAAACATCGGGTCGGGCAGCGCACCGGCCGGCTCGATGCGCTCCGCCGCCGCCGCCGCCTCGGCGCGCAGGGCGGCGAATTCGGGATGGCGGCTGCGGGCGAATTCGAGCAGGCTCTCTACTTCGCCGCCGATCAGCTGCCCGGCGGGCTGGGCGCGGGCACCTGCGGCGGCGAGCAGCACAGCTGCCGCAAGCACGGCAAGACGTGGAACCATCGCGCTACTTTGCGACTTCGATGCTGGTGACCGTCAGCTCACCCTTGACCTCGGCCGCACGGAAGCGAATCTTGTCGCCTTCCTTGAACGGCTTCAGCATGGCCGGCGTCTTGGCCTTGAAGCTCATGGTCATGGCACCCATGTTGAGATTGGCAATTTCTCCATGCTTGATGGTGACGGTGCCGGAAGCCCGATCCAGCTTTCTGATGACGCCTTCGGTCAGCGGGACAGGTTCGGGCACTGCAAGTGCCGGCGCAGCGGGGAGCATCAGTGTTGCCCAGAGTGCGAGAAATGCGTAGCGAGTCATGGGTGATACCTCCTTCATCTGTCAGTGCGTGAAAAAACTTGCGGCCGCCGAAAGGCGCTGGTGGGCAGTGCCCTCGACAGCGCGGACATGCCCGGCAAAGCTGTCTCCATCTCATATTTTAGTGCGGCGCAGGCGCAAGGCGTTGGTGATAACTGAGACCGAACTGAAACTCATGGCCAACGCCGCAATCATGGGCGACAGCAACAAGCCGGTGAAGGGGTACAGCAGTCCCGCCGCGAGCGGCACGCCGAGGGCGTTGTAGACAAAGGCGAAGGCCAGGTTCTGCCGCATGTTACCGACCGTCGCGACGGACAGCGCCCGCGCGCGCAGGATGCCGCGCAGATCGCCCTTGACCAGCGTGACCTGGGCGCTGTTCATGGCGACGTCGGTGCCGGTGCCCATGGCGATGCCGACATTCGCCTTAGCCAGTGCCGGCGCATCGTTGATGCCGTCGCCGGCCATGGCGACCTTGCGCCCTTCCCGCTGCAAGCGGTCCACCAGGTCCACCTTGTCGCGCGGCTTGACTTCGCCATGCACTTCGTCAATGCCCAGCCGGGAGGCCACGGCGCGCGCGGTGGTGAGGCCGTCGCCGGTGGCCATGACGACGCGGATGCCGGCGGCCTTGAGTCCCGCCAGGGCTTCCGCCGTCGACGCCTTGACCGGATCGGCGACCGCGAGCAGTCCCGCCAACTTCGCGTCGACGGCCAGATACATGACGCTGGCACCGTCCTGGCGCAGGGCCTCGGCCTGCTCCGCCAGTCCGTTCCAGGCGACGTGCTCGTCGTCCATCAGGGCGGTGTTGCCGAGAATCACCGCGCGGCCCGCCACCTTGCCGCGCACGCCGATGCCGGAACCGGATTCGAATTCTTCCGGCGTGTCCAGTGCAAGCTTTCGCTGTTTTGCCTCGGCGACGATGGCATGGGCCAGCGGGTGCTCGCTGCCTTGGTCGAGGCTGCCGGCGATGCGCAGCACCTCGTCCTCGGTGAAGCCCGGTGCCGCGACCGCACTGTGGAACGTCGGCTTGCCTTCCGTGAGCGTGCCGGTCTTATCCACGATCAGCGTATCTATGGTGCGGAATTGCTCGATCGCGGCAGCATCGCGGAACAGTACGCCAGCCGTCGCTGCCTTGCCGGTGGCCACCATGATCGACATCGGGGTCGCCAGCCCAAGGGCGCAGGGACAGGCGATGATCAGGACCGATACCGCGTTGATCAGGCCATAGACCCAACTCGGCTCGGGGCCGAACAAGCCCCAGCCGAGGAAGGTGAGCGTGGCGATGCTCATCACCACGATGACGAACCAGCCGGCCACCACGTCGGCCAGTCGCTGCATCGGCGCCCGCGAGCGCTGGGCCTGGGCCACCATCTGCACGATCTGCGACAGCACGGTTTCCGCGCCGACTTTCTCGGCGCGCATGATCAGGCTGCCGCTGGCGTTGATCGTCGCCCCGATCAGTTTGTCGCCGGGCTGCTTGGACACCGGAATCGGTTCGCCGGTGAGCATGGATTCGTCCACCGCGCTTTGCCCTTCCTCCACCGCGCCATCCACCGGCACCTTCTCGCCGGGGCGCACCCGCAGCCGGTCGCCGAGATGGACATGGGTCAGGGGGATGTCTTCCTCGCTGCCGTCGGCGGCGATGCGCCGCGCCGTCTTGGGCGCCAAGCCGAGCAGGGACTTGATCGCGGCGGACGTCTGCGAGCGCGCGCGCAATTCGAAGATCTGGCCGAGCAGGGTCAGCGAGACGATTACCGCCGCCGCCTCGAAATACACCCCGACCCGGCCATGCTCGACGAAGGAGGCGGGGAATACGTCCGGCGCGACGGTCGCCACCAAGCTGTAGCCAAATGCGGCCGCCGTGCCCGAGCCGATCAGGGTCCACATGTTGGGATTGCGCGTCAGCACCGACTGCACGCCGCGCAGGAAGAACGGCCAGCCGGCCCAGAGGATGACCGGCGCCGAGAGCACCAGTTCGACCCAGCTCTGGCTTTGCGGCGCCAGCAGTTCCAGGCGATGTCCGGCCATGGCGAGCGTCGTCACCACCAGCGTCAACGGCAGCGTCCACCAGAAGCGGCGGCGGAAGTCGACCAGCTCGGGATTCTCCCCGTCGTCCAGCGCCGGCAGTTCCGGCTCCAGGGTCATGCCGCACTTGGGGCAGTTGCCGGGTGTCGGCTGGCGTATCTCCGGATGCATCGGGCAGGTGTAGATCGTCCCCGCCGTCGCGCCGGCCACTGCGACCACTGCAGCCGGCTCGGCAGCGGCTTGCAGATAGCGTTGCGGCTCGGCCTCGAATTTGGCGCGGCACTTCGCGCTGCAAAAGTGATAAGTCTGTCCTGCGTGCTCGAACACGTGGACGGAATCGGGTTTGACCGTCATGCCGCACACGGGGTCGATAATTTTTTCGTCCGATTTCATGGGATTTGTCTCCGTACCAGCCATACGACGAGGGGTGGAATCAGCAGCCATTGCAGCAGCGGTGTCAGCCCGGTGCCGAGCAGCGGCAGCCGGGGCATTGCTTCGGCATATTCCCAGCGGCCGCCGATCTGCGTGGCCCAGTATTCCAGCGCGATCGTGACGATCAGGCCGATGGCGACGAAAGCGCCCAGGGTGATGGCGGAAGGCCGCCGTATCCAGTCGCGCGTGCGGGCCATTGCAGCGACCAGCCAGAAGGCGAACAAGGCGATCACCGTATCGCCCAGTGCGGCGCGGGTGCACAGGATGACGCCGTCCCAGTGCGCAAGCGACGGCATGTTCTTGAACAAGGGGATCTGCCACAGTTCCCAGGGCAGGTTGAGCAGGAATGCGAACAAGGCCACGTTGGTCTCGGGCCAGTTCATCACGCCGCTGCGCCGCGAGCGCAACATCAGGCAGGCGGGCGAAGCCGCTGCAGCCGGGAGACCATCGCCGAGCGCTCTGCCCTTACTTCATCGGCATGGGTGCGGGGGCCGCGCCATCCTGGCGGCGCATCATCTGCTCCATCATCATCTGCATCATGTCCATGCGTTTTTCCATGTGCTGCATGCGGTCCGGCGCGTCGTCGGGCGCGGCGCCACCCCCCATCATGCCCATGCCGCCCTTACCCATCATTTTGCTGTGCATCGCCGCCATGTCGCCTTTGCCCATCATGCCGCCCTCCATCATCGGACAATCCATCATCCCGACCTTCATGTCGTGCGCCATTTTCATGTTCTCCTGCATGG
>JBIJDI010000186.1:0-5550 GCA_044344235.1 Sulfuritalea sp.
GACGAAGAACACGACGCCTCCTTCAAGCAACAGGAAGGACTGCGCTACTCGGCGCGCGATGTCGCGATCTGGCGCGCCCATCAGTTGAGCATCCCCATCGTGCTCGGCTCGGCGACGCCCTCGCTGGAGACGTTTCATCATGCCAGCAGCGGGCGCTACCGCATGCTCGAACTGCCCGAGCGCGCAGTGGCGGAAGCCATGCCCGTGGTGCGCATCATCGACACGCGGCGCGAGAAACTGCAGGAGGGCCTCTCCGCGGCCTTGCTCAAGGGCTTGCAACTCCGGCTGGATCGCGGCGAGCAGAGCCTGGTCTTCCTCAACCGTCGCGGCTATGCGCCGGTGCTGGCCTGTCCGCCCTGCGGCTGGATCTCGCGCTGCCAGCGCTGCGCCGCCAACCTCGTGCTGCACCTGGCCGACCAGCGCTTGCGCTGCCACCACTGCGGCTTCGAGGCTCGCGTGCCGCGTGCCTGCCCCGACTGCGGCAACGTCGACCTGCTGCCCTTCGGGCGCGGCACGCAACGTCTTGAAACCATGCTGGTCGAGCGCTTTCCCGATGCGCGTGTGCTGCGCATCGATCGCGATTCAGCGAGCACGCCGAAGAAATGGCAGGCTCTGCTGGCCACGATTCACGCTGGCGAGGCAGACATCCTGGTCGGCACCCAGATGCTGGCCAAGGGCCACGACTTTCCGCTGCTCACGTTGGTCGGCGCCGTCGGCGCCGACGCCGCGCTGTTTGCCGCCGACTTCCGCGCCCCCGAGCGGCTCTTCGCGCAACTGATGCAGGTCGGCGGCCGCAGCGGCCGCGCCGACCTGCCCGGCGAGGTGCTGATCCAGACCGAGTATCCCGATCATCCGCTGTACCGGGCGCTGGTCGATCACGACTACGTGCGCTTCGCCCGCTCGCAGCTCGACGAGCGCAGGATCGCCGGCTTCCCGCCCTTCAGCTTCCAGGCCATGCTGCGCGCCGAGGCGCGGACCATGGAGCAGTCGCTGGCCTTCCTGGCCGCCGCAAGCAGCGCCGCCGCGGTGTTGTCAAATTCGCTGGCCGACGGCGTCACCCTCTACGATCCGGTGCCTATGCGCCTGCAGCGATTGATGACGCTCGAGCGTGGCCAGCTGCTGGTCGAATCCCTCAGTCGCCCGGCGCTACAGGCGTTTCTGACGGCGTGGATGGAGAAACTCTACGCGCTGAAAATGCCTGGCGGCCTGCGCTGGCATCTGGACGTCGATCCGTTGGAGTTTTAGTTTCTTTTCAGGAACCAGAGCCAGCTGGCCACCTGCAGCGCCAGCAGTCCGCCAAACGTGATCTGGTAGGCATCGCGCGCGGTATGACCCGCCGCCTGCATGGCGTCGACCGCAGCGCCGAAGCCCCATTGCATGATGAAGGCGCCGACGAAGACCGTCAGGTTCAGCGCGGTGTTTACGCGGCCGGCCAGTGCTGCGGTGTAGTGGCCCTGCAGCAGCGCGTAGGCCAGGTTGCCGACCGAAAAGACCAATCCGAAGCAGAACCACAGCGGCTCGCTCGGCCCGATGCCGAGCACGATCAGCAAAGTGGCGAGCAAGCCAATCCCCATGCCGATCCGCAATACCGCGAGTGGCGCAACGCCGCGTTTGGCCAGCGGCGCGATGCCGAAGGCGATGGCGAGGAAGCCGACCAGCATGCCGCTGCCCATCAGCAGCAGATGGTGGGCAGCCGCGCTGCGCGGCAGGCCCGAGAAGCTCATCAGCCAGGGCACGGCCCACAATCCCTGCAGCGCAAGGAAGCCGCCGATGATCAGCGTCGACTGCGGCGCATAGCGCCAAAAGGCGCGGCTGGCGAGGATTTCGGCGAGGCCGGCGAGTTGGGTGCGTAGCGGCTCGGGTCGCGCGGTGCCGGTTTTTTCGGGCGTGCTGAAAATGGCGACGGCAACCGCCAGGCCGGCGACGGCGAGAGCGACAAACACGGCGCGCCAGCCGAATTGCGGAATCGCCCAGGCCAGCGGCGTCGAGGCGGTGAGTGCGCCGAGGCCGCCCGCGGCCATGATGGCGGCATTGAGTGATGCCTGGCGTTCGACGCCGAACCACTGGCTGAAGGCCTTGAAGGACGCCATCAGGCAAGCCGAGACGCCGAGCCCGATCAGCGCCCGCGCAATCGCCAGCTCGGTCAGCGAGTGGCCGGCGGCGAACAGTGCGCAACCGGCAGCCGCGATCAACAGCAGGAAGGCCTCGACGCGGCGCGCCCCGTAGCGGTCCAGCGCGAGGCCCAGCGGAAGTTGCACGGCGCCGAAGGCGAGCAGGTAGGCGCTGGTCAGCAAGCCCAGGTCGGCGGCCGAGACGCCCAGTTCGCGCGTCAGTTCCGGCGCGATGACGGCATTGACGTTGCGCAGGAAGTAGGAAAAGTAATAGCCCGCGGCGAAAGGCAGGAAGATGCGCAGCCACAGGTTCATGGTGCGCTTCCCTGGCCGTTGGTGCGCAGCCATTCGACGCGCTGCATCAGCTTGCCGGTCCAGGCTTCATCGAGCCCGCTGGCATAGGCAAGGCGCAGCAGCGCTTCGAGCGTCGGCCGCTGGGCGCGGATCACGCGCCAGAATTCGGCAAGGGTCACGGCGTCGGCCGGGCGCTCGATGTGCTCCAGCCAGTCGCCCGCGGCAACCCCTCCCGTCGCGAGCACCCGGTAGTACCAGCCGGCCAGGCCATGCTCGCCGATGAAGGCCGAGACGCCCTCGCAAGCGGTACGCGTGTCGATCTTCCAGCAGGGCGTGCGCGGCTGCGAGACCTGGATGCGTGCGCTGCCAATCCGGAAGACGTCGCCGATGCAGACATCGGCCTCGGTCAGGCCGCGTGTCGAAATATTTTCGCCGAGGCCCCCCGGCACAAGATTCTCGGCGTCGGGGAAGGCGGCCGCCAGTTGTGCGTAGTGTTCGGCCGGGTAGTGGTGCAGCGCCTTGCCGTCGCCGCCATGCACGCCGCGATCCGCCTGGGTGTCTCCGGCGAGACCTTCCGCCGTCAGCTGGCAGCGGCCGCGCACCACCGTCTTGACGATCGCGCTGCTGCGGCTGTCGCCTTTGAGCTGCGCGACCTGGCCGGCGAACAGGCCGTCAATCGCGATGGGCGCGTTCAGGGCCATAGCCAGGCTGCGCCACGCACGCCGGAGGAATCACCGTGCCGATGTTTGAGAAGTCTTGTCGTCACCTGATCGGAAAAGACCTGCGCCGCCCACAGGCGCGGCACGTTTTCATAGAGGCGGTCGATGTTCGAGAGTCCGCCGCCGAGCACGATCACGTCGGGGTCGAGGATGTTGATCACCTGCGCCAGCGCCTTCGCCAGGCGCGCTTCGTAGCGTTGCAGCGTGGCTTCGCATTCGGCGTCGCCAGCGGCATCCTGCGCCGCGATTTCTGCCGCGGAAAACTCGGCGCCCGTGACGCGGCGATGATCCGCTGCGAGCCCGGGACCGGAGAGATAAAGCTCGACACAGCCGCGGCGCCCGCAATAGCAGGCATCGTGATGATGTTCGCCCGGCATCGGGTTGTGACCCCATTCGCCGGCGATGGCATTGGCGCCGGTCAGCAGCTTGCCCTCGATGACGATGCCCCCGCCGACGCCGGTGCCGAGGATCACGCCGAACACCACCGATGCCCCCTCACCCGCGCCATCGGCCGCTTCGGACAACGCGAAGCAGTTGGCATCGTTGGCGATGCGCACTTCGCGTTGCAGCAGCATCTCCAGATCGCGCTTGAGCGGCTGGCCGATCAGGCAGGTCGAGTTGGCGTTCTTGATCAGGCCGCTGCTGCGCGATTCGGCGCCGGGAATGCCGATGCCCACCGTTGCCTGCCCGCGGTCTCGACACACCCGGGATTCCGCTTCGCGGCGGGCGAGCGGAATTCCAGGTACGCAAAGCGAGTGAGCGCCGACTCTCTGTTCTGCCGCAGCGACCAGGTCGGCCACCACCTGCAGCGTCGCTTTGTAATCACCCTGCGGCGTCGCCACGCGCTCGCGCAGCAACACCTCGCCGGCATCGCCGAGCGCGATGATTTCGATCTTGCTGCCACCGAGATCGACGCCGATCCGCATCAGGGCCTGCTCATTTGCCGAACAGTCCCTTGAGCTTGTCCTTCGCCTTGTCTTCGACCTTGGCCTTGATCTCCTCCTTCTTCTCCTCGACCTTGGCCTTGGCAGCTTCCGACACCAGGCTGCCAAACTCGATCTTGTAGGCCAGGTTGTCGAAGGGGCCGCTGACGCGTACCGGCACCGTGACGCCCTTCAGTTGGTCGGTTTCCTTGCCGCCCTGCCCGGCGCTGGTGCCGACCACACTGGCCTTGGCGACGTAGTTCATCTGTCCGCCGCCGATGTCGATGTCGCCGGCGCCGGAGAGCCGCAGGAAGGGCGACTTCATGGCCAGATCGTCGTTGTGGGCGACGCCGTTGGCGATTTTCAGCGAGGCGGTGAGTTCGGAGAAGTCGGTCTTGTCGCCGGCCTTGGCCTGCTGCGTCGCGTCCTGTTTGGCGCCCAGCTTGGCCTTGAGGTCGCGCAGGCTCTGCGCCAGGTTGATGCCCTTGATCGCGCCATCCTTGAGGCTCAGCGAAGCGCTGCCGGCCAGCGCCTTCTTCATCGCCGTTACGCTGTCGCCGTGGCTGGTAACGTCCAGCGCCACATTGCCACGGCCTTCCAGCAGGTCCTTGTCGGCGAGGTCCTTCATCAGCGGGTTGATGCTGACGCCGGAAAGATTCTGCTTGAGGGCGAGGCTGTTTCCCGCCGCGTTGAGCGACAGGCTGCCATTGGCCGTGCCTTCGTAAAGATTCAGTGTCAGCGGCGCAACATCCAGACGCCCGCCGGCGATGGCGATCTTCGCATTCAGCTTCGCCAGTTTCAGCTTCGACACCTGCAGCGCGCCGATGCGAATCGCGCCATTCACGTTCAGCCCCTTGAGCGCGGAGAAATCGAGCTTGTCCTCCTTCGCCGTCTTGTCGTCGGCCTTCTTCGGCGGCAGGTACTTGTCCACGTTGAGCTGGTCGATGTCGAGATCGAAGCCGAGTGCCAGCGGCGCAAATTTCGCCACCTTCAGCTTCGCCGCGATCTTCGATTCGTCGAACTGGGTGGCGAGTTCGAGCGCGACCGTTTGTTGAGCAAGGTCGGCGCGCAGGCTGCCGGAAAGCGGCAGCTTGAGCTGTTTCATGGGCATCTGCGGGTTCGCGAAGTCCACGCTGCCGGAAAACTTGTCCAGTGCCACGGTTTGCGCAGCGAGATTCGCTGCCACAGGGGAATCAAGGTGGGCCTTGACCGTCGTTTCACCGGTCTTGGCATCCAGATCAAACACCAGCTTGCCGATCTTCAAGGTCTGCGCGCTGCTTTCGACGCCGGACAGGCCCAGCCTGACCGCTGCCGTGCTGCCGCTGCCCGAGAATGTCGTGGCAAGCGACAGGGCATCCATCGCGAGTGTCTGCTTCGCGCTGTCGGCCTGCACGCGGCCGGTGCCGAGATCGAGATTCGACAGCGCCGTGGTGCTGCCGCTCTTTTCGTCGCGCCAGGTGAATTGCGCATTCGCCACCTTGATGCCGGCAATGTCGATCTGCA
>JBIJDI010000187.1:0-5543 GCA_044344235.1 Sulfuritalea sp.
ATGCGCTCTGGAAGATACTTTTTTGACCGCCGCTTTGGTGGTACCAAAGTGATTATCTCGGTAGATTCGCCAGAAGAGCATCTGCCACTTCCTGATAAGCCTTGTAGTACATGTGATATCCAGCATAACAAGGTTGGCCGCCGCCTTCACCACCTTCAATTGCTACAAACTTAACAGCCAATTTCATGGCTTTGTATGATTCGTATCTTGATGTTGCCGAACTGTATGACGTGGTGTCACAGGCATCAAGCTTGTGATGCACTATGAGTATAGGGAACTTAACTTCGGCGTTCAGCCGATATTCTTGTCGACCCGCACTAATTACTATGCCGACAATTGACTGTCTGTTTTCTTCAGATCGGTTTGCAAATTCATGCACTGCCGCAGTTCCGTTGCTGTGGCCCAACAAGATAACGGGCACCTTCAACTTATCTCGATAGAATTTAACTACACTCTCAATTCGGTCGAGCCGATCATCTCCAGGATTTCCACTCCTTGGATCAATTGCTGTTGGGTTGCTAACAACCACAACGTTGTATCCTGCTTTTGTTAGGGGGATGAAGATGCCGAGAGTCCAAGGATTCTTGGACTCGGTCATGCCCTCCTTAATAGGGGTTGTGCCGTCACCACCCGGTATAAACATGACGGTAGCTGTCGCAGGCTTTTCGGCCTCAAACAGCATGGTTATCGTTGCATCTTTACTGGAAAAAGTAACTTTCCCTGGGGCTTCTATGGGTATCACTACCGCTGCATAAGAAACGCCGCCCAGAGAAAAAAGAAGGGAAATCGCAATTGCTTTGACAATGTTCGATTGCATAGCGCTGCCTCCAAAATGCCGTTTTGATACTTGGAATATGATGCAAATCGCATTGCTCTGCGCAGTATTCTCCATAACTTCAGTACGGTCAAGCACTACAACTTGCCTTCAGCGATCGCCAATTGTTGCGTGAATCGCCATGGGTTCAGCAGTCGCTCTGCTGCTGAGGCACGGCCATTTTTCACAGCAGGCCGATAAAGTCATGGCGCACTAACAATACTGCGGCTCTCATGAAATGGTCGCAGCACCACTGTTCGCCGTATTGCCAGCGCCGACTTTTACAGTTTCAGCGCGATCAGCGCGATCGAGGGAACGAAGACCAGTAGCGCGATCCTCAGGAAGTCCGAGGCGAGGAAGGGGATGATGCCGATGAAGGTTTCCTTCATGCTCGTGTCCTTGGCCATGCTGCTGATGATGAACACGTTGAGCCCCACCGGCGGCGTGATCATGCCGACCTCGACCGCCATCAGCGTGAGAATGCCGAACCAGATCGCCTTGGCTTCCGCGTCGAGACCCCAGTAGTCCAGCCCCATGATGATGGGGAAGAATATCGGCACCGTGAGCAGGATCATCGACAGGCTGTCCATGATGCAGCCGAGCACTAGGTAGATGCAGAGGATCACGAAAAGAACCAGGAGCGGCGAAAGACCGAGGCTTATCACCCATTTGGACAACTCCGCCGGCATCTGGGTCAGGGCCAGAAACACGTTCATGATGTCCGCGCCGAGCAGGATCAGGAAGATCATCGCCGTCGCCTGCGCCGTCCCGTAGACGCATTCAACGAAGCCATGCTTACGCAGCCCGCCGGATTTCCATGCGACGTAGCCGGTGGCAAGCGTACCAATCGACGCGGCTTCGGTAGGAGTGAAGAAACCGCCGTAGATGCCGCCGATCACGACTGTGAAGATCAGTAGCACGGGCCAGGTTTCCACCAGCGCCGCCAGTCTCTCGCTCCAGGTGGCGCGCTCGCCGGCGGGTGCCGAAGTGGGGTCGACGCGGGCCATGATGCCGATCACCAGCATGTAGCCGAACATCGCGATCAGACCCGGGATGAATGCCGAAACGAACAACTTGGCGATGTTCTGTTCGGTCAGGATGGCGTAGATCACCAGCGGCACCGAGGGCGGAATCAGGATACCCAGCGTTCCGCCGGCCGCGATCGCCGCAGTCGCCAGGCGCCCCGAGTACTTGTGGTTGCGCAGTTCCGGCAACGCGACCTGGCCCATGGTCGCAGCGGTAGCCAGCGAGGAGCCACAGATCGCGCCGAAGCCGGCACAGGCGCCCACCGCCGCCATGGCCATGCCGCCGCGCCAGTGGCCGATCAGGGTGTTGCCGGCGCGAAACAGCGCCTTGGACAGCCCGCCATGGGTGGCGAACTGCCCCATCAGCAGGAACAGCGGCACCACCGAAAGATCATAGATCGAGTAGCGCGCCCAGGCCGCGGTCTTCATATAGTTGAGCAACGTCGCCGGCCCGGCGATCCAGACATAGCCGATAGAACCGGCGACCAGCATCGCCATCGCAATGTGAATACGCATGGCCATCAGCAGCAGCATCAGGCCGCCGATCAGCAGGCCCTGTTCGATACCGGTCATGCGCGCGCTCCGGTGAAATCGACCCAAGCCGTGTAAAGCGCGGCGCAGCCCAGCAGGAAGAAAGACGGCACCATCGGCGCGTAACCCCACCAGGTAGGGACATTCAACAGCATCGACGCGTCGCCGTTTTCGCGCAGATCAAGCATGCCGATGCCGATGCGCCAGGAGAAGACAAAGGCGGCGACGGCCAATATAAGGCTGGCAAGGACATCGAAAGCGCGATTGACCTTGCGTGGCAGCGCAGTAGTAAAAAAATCGACGATGATATGCCCGCGAATCATCTGGCAGAAGGGCAGCGACATCGTGACAGCGACCGCCGACAGTATCTGCACCAATTCGTAATCGCCCAGGATGGGCTTGTCGAACAGTGAGCGACCGACAATGCTGGTGAGCGACATCAGCGCCATCAGAATCAGCAAGATGCCGGCGCATACCGCGAAAAAACGGCAGAGCTTGTGCAATACCCGGCCGATCAGGGCGTCAGGTCGCGCATCGCTGTCGACAAATAGTGCTTCTGCCATCGATAACTCCTGAAATTGAAGAGTCCACCCCGCCCATGCCGCAGCCGGGCAGAAAAACCGGGTACCGATTTGAGTCGGTACCCGGCAGAGTGATGCCAGACTTACTTCGTATGCTTCTTGATGAGGTCCTGCGCCGCCTTGAACAGCTTGGGGCCATCATGACCCAGCTTGGTGGCGTTTGCCATCCACTCGTCATCGAGGCTGTCGGTGGCCTTCTTCCATTTGGCGAGCTCGGATGCCGGAATGGTATTGATGGTTACGCCGGCATTCCTGAACTGCTGGCGTCCAGGAGCATCATCGGCTTCCTGTACCCGACCAACCATGGCCGAAAACTCGATGCCCGAGTTGTTGTCGATCACCTTCTTCAGATCGGCCGGCAGCGCGTTGTACTTGGCCTTGTTCATCCCAATGATGAAGAACGTCGTGTAAAGCGCGGGAAAGTTGGCATCGGTCTCCGTGGCAAACTTCGCCAATTCATGAACCTTGAGGCTGGGAGCAACCTGATATGGAATCACGGCGCCGTCAATCACGCCCTTGGACAGGGCTTCGGGTACGGCCGGGACCGGCATGCCGACGGGTGTGGCGCCCAGCATGGCCAGCATCTTGTTGGTCAGCGGGGTCGGCGCGCGGAACTTCATGCCCTTGAAATCAGCCATTGTGTTCATCTGCTTCTTGGTGGTGAACATGTAGCCGGGGCCGTGCACATGGGCGGCCAGCAGATGAACATCCTTGAACTCCTGCTGGGCATGGGCCTGCACGAACTCCCAGGCGGCGCGGCTGGTGCCCTCGGCACTGCCCTTCATGGTGAAGGGCAGTTCGAACACCTGCGACAGCGGGAAGCGGCCTGCCGCATAGCCGGGCACGGTCCACACGACGTCAGCAACGCCATCCTTGGCCTGGTCGAATAGCTGCGGCGGCGTACCGCCCAGTTGCATCGCCGGATAGATCTGGCACTTGATGCGGTTGTTGGATTCCTTACCGAGCTTGGCACACCAGGGCTCGAATACGCCGATCTGGATGAACGTCGTCGGTGACAGAAAATGATGCACCTTCAATGTCACTTCCTGGGCCTGAACTGCGAAAGCAGTTCCGGCGACTGCTGCGGCAATCAATGTTTTTGCCAGTATTTTTTTCATGCAAGTCTCCTCGTTGTTTGGCTACAAAACTGCTAACGTCATACTGCACTATAATTCATACACCTTCTTGCGCGATTAAGCACAATAATACATCAATCCCCCTAAAGCAATCCCGGGATTGACTTTATTTCGGCCGCCGGTCAATGACCCGCTTGGCCTTGCCCACCAAGGTTCTTTCGACCTTGTCGGTTTCGAGCACATGAACGTCGGCGCTGACTCCGACCAGGGCCTTGATGTGGTGCTTCACCTCGGCGCCGATTTCGCGGCGCTTCTGTTCGCCAATCGAGTTGGACAGATCGGCGCGTACCTCAACGTAGACGTCCAACTTGTCGAGATGCCCGTCGCGCGACACCTGCAGTTGATACTGGGCGCACAGGTTGGGGTTCTTCAGCAGCACTTCTTCGATCTGCGTCGGGAACACATTCACACCGCGAATGATCAGCATGTCGTCGCTACGGCCGGTGATCTTTTCCATGCGCCGCATGGTGCGGGCCGTGCCTGGCAAGAGCCGGGTCAGGTCGCGGGTACGGTAGCGGATGATGGGCAGGGCTTCCTTGGACAGCGAGGTGAATACCAGTTCGCCCATCTCGCCATCGGGCAGCACTTCGCCGGTATCCGGATGGATGATCTCGGGGTAGAAATGATCTTCCCAGATATGCGGACCATCCTTGGTCTCGAGACATTCGCAGGCGACGCCGGGCCCCATCACCTCTGATAGGCCGTAGATGTCGATGGCATCGATGCCGAGGCGCTCCTCGATTTCGCGCCGCATCTCGTTGGTCCAGGGCTCGGCACCGAACAGGCCGACGCGCAAGGTGCTGCCGTTCGCCTTCATGCCCTGCTTGATCATCTCGTCGGCGATGGTCAGCACGTATGACGGAGTCGCCATGATCACGGTGGGCTTGAAGTCCTGGATCAACTGCACCTGCTTTTCGGTCTGACCGCCGGACATGGGAATCACCGTGGCACCAAGAGCCTCGCCGCCGTAGTGGGCGCCAAGGCCGCCGGTAAACAGGCCATAGCCGTAGGAATTGAGAACGATGTCGTCGGCGGAACATCCCGCGCCGCGCATGGAGCGCGCCATGAGTTGCCCCCACATCGCGATATCGTTTTTCGTGTAGCCCACCACCGTCGGCTTGCCCGTGGTGCCGGAAGAAGCATGGATACGCACCACATCGCGCATCGGGGTCGCGAACATGCCGTACGGGTAGGTGTCGCGCAGGTCGAGCTTGGTGGTGAAGGGAAACTTCGCCAGATCCGACAACTGCTTGAGATCGCCGGGATGCACGCCGGCGGCATCGTACTTGGCGCGATAGTGCGCCACGTTGTCGTAGGCGTGCTGCAGCGACCACTGCATGCGCTTCAACTGCAGTGCCTGCAACTCGTCCCGGCTGGCCTTCTCGATGGGTTCCAGACTGTTGCCTGGCGAATCCTGCTTGCTCATTTACTCCCCCTATGCACTTGCGCGATGAGT
>JBIJDI010000188.1:0-5532 GCA_044344235.1 Sulfuritalea sp.
AATCAAGATAGAAGGCCCTTCGGTGATCATCGCCCGCCGGCCCTGCGTGCTGATCGACGACTTCAAGCCCTTCCGGCCCTATCTGGTCGAGGAAGACAAGTGCACCGGCTGCGGCAATTGCATCGAAGTCGGCTGCCCGGCGATCCATGTCACGCATCGCGACAAGGTGATCAAGCCTTCCGGCAAGGAAGTCGAACTCGCCTTCGTCAATATCGACAGCCAGGCCTGCACCGGCTGCGGCCTGTGTGTTCAGCCCTGCGCGCCCGATGCGATCAGGCATGTGGCGCGGCACGACATTCCGATCCACATCGTGAAGATGTCGAGTACCTCATGAGCACAAACGACATTACCAACATCCTCGTCTGCGGCATCGGCGGCCAGGGTGTCATGACGGCCACCGAGATCCTTGCCGAAGCCGCCATCGCCGAAGGCCACGACGTCAAGAAGACCGAAGTGGCCGGCATGGCCCAGCGCGGTGGCGTGGTCACCTCGCATCTGCGCTTTGGGCGCAAGGTGCTGTCGCCGCAGATTGAACCGGGCACGGTGCAGGTGCTGCTCGGTTTCGAAGGCGCCGAAGCGCTACGCTGGTCGCACTATCTGCAGGCGGACGGCCTGGCGCTGGTCAATAATGCGAAGCTGGTGCCGCCCGTGGTCGAACTCGGCCTCTTCGATTACCCGGAAGATCCCACCGGACAGATGCGCGCCGCCGGCCACCGTGTCGTTTCCTTCGATGCCATGACGATCGCCCGCGACCTCGGGGAGATCCGCCTTGGCAATACCGTGATGCTTGGTGCCATCGCGGATTACCTGCCGTTTACCCCGGACGTGCTGCTGGCATGCATCGTCAAGCGTTTCGCGCGCAAGGGGGAAAAGCTGGTCGACGCCAATCGTCGCGCTTTCGCAGCGGGGCGCGAAGCCGTGGCCAAACAGCTTGGCGCAACAGCCGCCGTCTGAAACACCAGCACACAGGACACACCATGACTGCAAAAATCATTGACGGCAACGCACTTTCGACGGAAGTACGCGGCCAGCTTGCCGAACGGGCCGCCGCACTCAAGGACAAGGGCATCACGCCCTGCCTCGCCGTGATCCTGGTCGGTGAAGACCCGGCGTCGGCCGTGTATGTGCGCAACAAGGTCGCCGCCTGCGAAAGAGCCGGCATGCGCTCGCTGCGCGATGTCTATGCCCCCGATGTCGATCCGGCCGTGGTCTTTGCCCGCATCGCCGAGTTGAATGCCGATCCGTCGGTGCATGGCATCCTGGTGCAACTGCCGCTGCCGAAGCACTTCGATTCGGAAGCCGTGCTTGAAGCCATCTCCCCCGAAAAGGACGTCGACGGCTTCCATGCCGAAAACGTCGGCGCGCTGATGCTTGGGTACCCGCGCTTCATTCCCTGCACGCCCTACGGCGTAATGAAGATGCTGGAAAGCGCCAACGTGCCACTGAAGGGCGCCGAAGTCGTCATCGTCGGCCGCAGCAACATCGTCGGCAAGCCGATGGCCATGCTGCTGCTGGCCAAGAGCTGCACCGTCACCATCTGCCATTCGCAATCGAAGGATCTGGCGTTCCACACGCGACGCGCCGACATTCTGGTGGCCGCCGTCGGCCGGGCGAAGATGATTACCGGCGACATGATCAAGCCCGGCGCTACCGTAATCGATGTCGGCATCAATAGGACACCGGAAGGCAAGCTGTGCGGCGACGTCGATTTCGAAAGCGCGAAAGAGGTAGCCGGCGCCATCACCCCGGTGCCCGGCGGCGTCGGTCCGATGACTATCACCATGCTGCTGGCCAACACGCTCGAAGCCGCTGAAAGGTGCATCAAATGAAACCACTGATAGGCATTGTCATGGGCTCGGATTCGGACTGGCCCGTGATGCAGGCGGCAGCGCAGATGCTCAAGGAATTCGGCGTGCCTTTCGAAACCAGGGTGGTCTCGGCGCATCGCACGCCGGACCTGCTGTTCGACTATGCCGCCATGGCCCAGGAACGCGACCTGAGGTGCATCATCGCCGGCGCCGGCGGTGCCGCGCACCTGCCGGGCATGCTGGCGGCCAAAACCATTGTGCCAGTGCTGGGTGTGCCGGTGCCTTCCAAGCACCTCAACGGCCTCGATTCCCTGCTTTCCATCGTGCAGATGCCCAAGGGCATCCCGGTCGCCACCTTCGCCATCGGTGAAGCAGGCGCGGCCAACGCGGCGCTGACTGCCATCGCCATCATCGCCACGGCGAACGACGACTACGGCCGCGCACTGGCGCAGAAACTGGTGGATTTTCGCGCGCGCCAAAGCGAGAAGGTGATGGCGATGAGGTTGCCCGACCTTTGATGGATATCGCTTCGGTCCGGGACTATTTCACCGGCCTGCAAGACCGCATCGTCGGCGAACTCGAAGCTGTTGAAGGCTCACCGTTCCTGCGCGACGCCTGGGACCGGCCGCAGGGCGGTGGCGGGATTTCCCGCCTGATCGAAGATGGCAAGGTCTTCGAACGAGGCGGCGTCAATTTCTCGCACGTCATGGGCGAGCAAATGCCCGTCTCGGCCACCGCGCATCGCCCCGAACTCGCCGGACGCCGCTGGCAGGCGATGGGCGTCTCGCTGGTACTGCATCCGCGCAATCCGTATTGCCCGACCTCGCACATGAACGTGCGCTTCTTCGTCGCCGAAAAGGACGGCGAGGAACCCGTATGGTGGTTCGGCGGCGGCATGGACCTGACGCCCTACTACGGCTTCGAACAGGATGCAGAGCATTTCCATCGCGCCTGCTATTCCGCGCTGGAGCCATTCGGCGTGGCTACCTACCATCACTTCAAGAGCTGGTGCGACCGCTACTTCTTTCTCAAGCACCGCAACGAAGCGCGCGGCATCGGCGGCATTTTCTTCGACGATCTGAATCAGGAAAGTTTCGAGCACTGCTTCGCTCTGACGCAGAGCGTCGGCAACCATTTCAGCACCGCCTACCTGCCGATCATCCAGCGCCGCAATGACATCGTCTACGGCGAGCGCGAGCGCGACTTCCAGGCCTACCGCCGCGGGCGCTATGTCGAATTCAATCTGGTCTGGGATCGCGGCACCTTGTTCGGCCTGCAATCGGGCGGGCGCACCGAATCCATCCTGATGTCGCTGCCGCCCATCGTCAAGTGGCGCTACGACTGGAAACCCGAGCCCGGCAGCGAAGAAGAAAAGCTGTACACCGACTTCCTGCCGCCACGCGACTGGATTTAATGCGTCACAGCACGGCAGCCGCGCGATAGTGCCGTATCGCCAGCGCCGACTCTTCGAGTTGGTCCAGTAACTGCGCAAGCTCGACATGCGCAGCGCGCGAGGGTTCAATCGCCAGCGCGGCTTCGAGATAGCTGCGCGCCTTGCCCCACAGCTGTTGCTGGCGGCACAGCCGGCCCAGCGTCAATAGCAGGGCGCCGTCGCGCGGCATGCGCTGCAGCCATTTCTCGGCCTGGGCGATGCGTCCGAGGACATCGCCGGCGGGTTCTCCAGGCCGGCCGCACTCGCCATAGGCCAGCACCAGCGAGGCATCCCAGCGTTCGTCGAGCGCATCCTCGATCACGCGCTGGGCTTCGCGACAATCACCCGCTGCCATCAAGGCGCGCGCCGTTTCCAGCGCCAGCGAGGCTTCGGCGCGGTCGGCGTCATCGAGTTCGCGCCAGTAGCGCATCAGCCCCGCGGGATCGTCGCGCAAGCTGCGCAGGGCTTCACGCACGGCGCGGCTGCGAATCGGCGCGGCCTGTTCGGCGGTCAGCGCCTTGTGCTTTTCGAGCTGACGCACCAGGCGCGCCACTTCGCGCCAGTTGCCCAGACCCTGCTCCGCTCGCAAGCTGAGGCGCAAGGCGGCGATGTGTCGCCCCTCACGTATGGCAAGTTGTTGCAGGGCGTCGTGCGCGTCCTCGAAGCGGCGTTCTTCGAGGGCGAATTCGGCTTCGGTCATCAGGCGCGCCGCTTGCAGCCCGGCGCCGTCGTGTTCGCGTACACGAGTCGCCCAATCTGCCGTGCGCTCGGCGTCGCGCATCGCGTGCGCGGCGCGCCAGCCCGCCAGCGCCAACATGCCGGCGCCGGCCTGATCCGGCTGTGCCTTTTCGGCGCAACGCATGGCGTGCCCGTAACGCCCTTCCTGCAACAGGCGCCAGGCGTCACGCAGAGCAACAGCCGCCTTTTCCTGCTGTCGCCGGCGGCGGAAGTCGGCCACGGCGCGCGGCAGTCCCAGTGTATGGCTGACGGCGCGTGCCAGCAGGTAGATGACGAAGAAGCCGACGATGCAGCCCAGCAGGAAAAGATTGAGCGAGACCTCCGCGCGCCAAGGTGGCAGCACCAGCAGCACGTAACCTTCGTTGTAGCGCGCGGCCAACGCCAGCCCGACGGCCAGCGCGGCGAGAATCAGCAGCCAGAACACGGCGCGCATCGTGATGCCTAGCGGGCGGCGCCCGCGCCCCGCTCGCGGGCGAACTTCAGGTTGCGCAGCGCGGTGAGGGTTTCCGCCAGACCCGGCAGATCGAAACTGACGTCGGTCGTGGCCAGCACCTTCAGGGTTGATTCGGCCGCCTGCACCGGCTTGGCACGGCCATCGAAGTAGCGCGCGAGTTGATCGCGCGACTGGCGGATCTCCTCATGGAATATCTTGCCGTCACGCTGCAACAGCGCCAGTCGCGCATTGAGCAGGCGCAGCTTGAGGTTCTCGCGCAGGAAGAAACTCTGGTTGGGCGACAGCAGCGCCGGGTCGCCCTGGTCGATGCGCTCGAGGCGCACCAGCTGCCGCACTTCACGCCACAGATCGGCACCCAGCTCACGCCAGTAATCTGCACTCGCCGGCTTTGCCGCGGATGCCGGTTTTGCCACGTCGGGCTTGGGCCGCTGCTCATAGGCCAGTGGCAGGCTGTCCACCACGGCGACCACGCTTTCGATCTTCAGCGACAAGCCGCTGATGTTGGCCCCCGGTGTTCCCTTGAGGCGTTCGATGTCGCGCGCGATGAGTTTTCTGACGGGCAGGAACTGCGGTTGCACGGAACGCGCAAGACGGGCGTCGGCGCCCTGCAGCGCGATCAGTGCGGCCTCGACGTTGCCGGCGAACTGCAGTTGCTGCATGGCGATCACGACCGCCTGTTCGACTTCGGCCAGCACGCGTTCGTCGCGCGTACTGGAGAGCTCCTGATACATGGCTTCCAGCGCGACGGCCTGGCTCTGCGTCTCGGCCAGCTTGGCTTCCAGCACGCCCACCTTGGCCTGCAAGGCCGCCAGCGCCTCCTGGCTCTGCCGGGCCAGAGTGCGCCCTTCCTTCGCCACGGAGTCGCCGTCGCTCAGGCGCCGCGCCAGTTCCTGCTGCAGGCTGGCGACCTGCATGCGGGTGTCGACCCACTGCGCGACGAGCAGCGCAATGGCGACAGCAACAATTCGCACCGTCGGCCGGCGCAAGGTATCCCGCCACCGACTGGTGACAGGTGCTGGATCAGTTTGAGCGGGAGTTTCCATGAGATGCGAAGTATTGCATGAGTCCGGCCATCAAGCCGTCATCGCCGGGTTCAGTGG
>JBIJDI010000189.1:0-5521 GCA_044344235.1 Sulfuritalea sp.
TAAACAAATCGCAGTGCAGCAACCAGTCGATTATTTCTATACCCCTATATCGAATGATGATACGACCGCTGTCTGAGCCTGCCGACTCTACGCACGGCGCGCACAAGTAGCGCGCCAGTGCTCTGCATACTGGGGATTCCGCTTCGCGGGCCGGTGCTCTGCATGCCGGGGATTCCGCTTCGCGGGCCGGTGCTCTGCATGCCGGGGATTCCGCTTCGCGGGCCGGCAAAAAAAACGGCCTGCCCGAAGGCAGGCCGCTTCATGAGGCGTAGCGACTTACTTGCGCTTCATGAAGAATTCGAATTCCTTGTCCTTCTGCGCGCTGGCCAGCAGTTCATTTCCCGTCTGCTTGGCAAACGCGGCGAAGTCCTTTACCGAACCGGGGTCGGTGGCGATGATGCGCAACACCTGGCCTGACTCAAGCTCGGCCAGCGACTTCTTGGCGCGGAGGATGGGAAGCGGGCAGTTGAGGCCGCGGGCGTCGAGTTCCTTGTCGAAATTCATGTTGTTTCCTCTCTCGTGACTTGTAATGGTGATGCGGTTTTGTCAATTTAGCGTTCGATAATATATCTAAAGCCCCTGCGCAACAACAGGGTTTAACTGATGCATTGATAATACAAATTTTGCGGATGATTGGCCTGCGCGAAGAAGAACCAGCGCTCAGCCAGCAAACCCGAGTACTGCACAACAAAGGCGGCCACCAGTACGGCCATGCCACCGTGCATGCCGGCGAGCAACAACAACAACGGCACCGGAAATGCCGCGATCAGGAAGAACCACTTCACTCCGCGCAAAACCGCCACCGGCTGTCCGTGAAAGAACTCGCGGGTGTTGAAGCTGCCGCCCATGAAGCCCTGTGCCTTCTGCGCGATCCGCGGATGCTTGATGCCAATCGCGGTCTGCAGCGTCGATTTCGGCTTGATCCGGGCATTGCGATAGAGCGAGGCAACGCGGCCGATCAGCCCGAGCACGGTGATGATTGCGGCCCAACCCGCGAGGAAGCTGACCAGTTCGGGCGCCGTCGCGGCGGCAAACGCAGCGGCCAGCGTGAAGCCGGAAGCGCCGCCGAGCAGAACGTAATTGATGACCGTCAGCGGCGAATGCCATTCGGCGAGAAACTTCAGGCAGGCATAGATCATCCCGGTGCAAATGAACAGGGCAAACGCGAGCAGGGTACCGGCCACGCCGAGAATGGCAGTGGGATCGACGGGCAGCCCTCCGGGCAAGGTCATCAACACCGGATGCCACTCGAGCCAGTGGGCCAGGCCATACAGAAAAACCACGCCCATGAAAGCCGGCAGCACGATGACCTCGCGTGACAGCCACGACGTGCGCCACATGGCGGCGGAACGCCAGGCCCGCTCGGGGCGACCCAGATGAAAGAAGGAAGCCACCAGACCGGCGATCAGCAGCACCAGCGCCAGGAGGCTCCCCTGCCCGTAGAAGCCATGGGCGTCAGGCTGCGGCAGCAGTTTGAACGCGGCATAGGACTGCGCGGTGAACAGCGCAAGAAACAGCCCTTGCGCGGCGCCGATCAGCGTGGTCAGGAATATTACGGAAAAAGCCGGATGCATTTTTTGGTTTCGCCTACCAGGTAGTGACGTCGTCGAGGGTCGGCTCGTTCATGGCCGGCTTGGGCAACTGGCGATCGACCTTGAGCGGATTGTCGGCGCGCTCCAGTTCGTCCATGTGAATCTTGATGCGCGTCTTGCGTCGCGGCAGGTAATGGTTGGCCGGGTGCGTGCCCCACTCCGGCATCAGTGCATAGCCGCCGCTCTCGCGAATGGCGATCGACACCGCGGACTCGGGATCATGGACATCGCCGAACAGCCGCGCCGAGGTCGGACAAGCCTTGACGCAGGACGGCTTGCGGTCGGCCTCGACCATTGTCATGTCGTAGATGCGGTCGACGCAAAGGGTGCATTTCTTCATCACCTGCTGCTGCTCGTCGAGTTCGCGCGCGCCGTATGGACAGGCCCACGAACAGTACTTGCAACCGATGCACTTGTCGTAATTGACGAGGACGATGCCATCTTCCTTGCGCTTGTAAGACGCCCCGGTCGGGCACACCGGCACGCAGGGCGGGTCTTCGCAATGCAGGCAGGATTTCGGGAAATGCACCGTTTCGGTGTTGGGGAACTCGCCCACCTCGAACGTCTGCACGCGATTGAAGAAGGTCCCGGTCGGGTCGGCGCCGTAGGGGTTCTGATCGCCCATCGGTCCGGCGCTGCCCGACGTGTTCCACTCCTTGCAGGAGGTCACGCAGGCCTGGCAGCCGACGCAGACGTTGAGATCGATGACCAACGCGAGTTGAGTCATTTTGGCTTGACTCCGAGGAAGGCCAGAATGCTGCTGCGCGTCTTCATGCCGGGATAAGGCTGCATCGGTTCGAACTGAGGTGAAGTGATCGCCGCCTCGCCAGCGCCGACTTTATAAATTCTCACTCGCACGTCGTACCACGCCGCCTGCCCCGTGATCGGATCGGAGTTCGACACCCTGCCTGCGCCTGCGCCCGGCAGTTCTTCCGAAATCAGATGATTGAGCAGAAAGCCCTTCTGCGACTCATTGGCGTCCGGCGTCAGGTTCCATGCCCCCGCCGCCTTGCCGATGGCATTCCAGGTCCATACCGTGCCGGGCTCCACCGCCTCGGAGTGACGCGCCATGCAGCGCACCTTGCCCCACTGCGACTCGACCCAGATCCAGTCGCCGTCGGCGATGCCGTTCTGGCGTGCGGTCAGCGCATTGACGTAGAGATAGTTGTGCGTGTGGATCTGGCGCAGCCAGGCGTTCTGCGAATCCCAGGAGTGATACATCGCCATCGGCCGCTGCGTGATCGCCGCCAGCGGATACTTGTGCTTGTCGGTCGCCAGGGCTTCGAGGGTGTCGTAGTAGAAAGGCAGCGGATCGAAATAGGTGTCGATGCGCTTCTTCAAATGCTCCGGCGGCTTGCGCGTCAAGCCCTTGCCTTGCGCCGCGGCACGGAAGCGCTGCAGCACTTCGGAATACAGGTGGATCAGGATCGGCTCGGCGTAACGCGTGATGCGGTTGCGCTGCGACCATTCGAGGTAGCCCTTGTTCCAGTTGCGCATGTACTGGTAGGACTTGGGCAGTTCGTAATGGAAGACACAGTTGTTCTTCTTGTACATCTCCCACTGGTTCGGGTTAGGTTCGCCGCGCAGCGACTTCTCGCCGCCCTTGCCGCGCCAGCCGGCGAGGAAGCCGATGCCGGAGCCCGGCTCGGATTCCCAATTGACCACAAAGTCGGGATAGTCACGGAACTTGCGTTCGCCTTCTTTCGTCACGAAGGCGGGCAGTTTCAGACGCGTGCCGAGTTCGATCAGCACCTCCTGGAAGGGCTTGCAGTCGCCCGACACCGGCACCACCGGGATGCGCACGGCATCCACCGGCCCGTCGAATTCGGAAATCGGCCGGTCGAGCATCGACATCACGTCATGACGTTCGAGGTAGGTCGTGTCCGGCAGGATCAGGTCGGCGTAGGCCGTCATCTCGGAATGGAAGGCGTCGCAGACGACGAGGAAGGGAATCTTGAATTCGCCGGCGTTTGGCCCTTCTGTGTCCTTGTCGTTCAGCATCATCCGCACTTCGGCCGTGTTCATGGTCGAGTTCCATGCCATGTTGGCCATGAAGATCAGCAGCGTGTCGATGCGGTAGGGATCGCCGCGCCAGGCATTGGTGATGGCGTTGTGCATCAGTCCATGCACCGACAACGGATATTCCCAGGAGAATGCCTTGTCGATGCGCACCGGGCTGCCATCGTCATTGACAAACAGGTCGTCCGGGTCCGACGGCCAGCCCAGCGCCATGCCGTCGAGCGGACGGTTGGGCTGCACCGCGCGCGGATCATTGGGCGTGCGCGCACAGGGCGGAATCGGCCGCGGGAACGGCGCCTTGTGGCGGAATCCGCCGGGCCGATCGATGGTACCGAGCAACGACATCAGGATCGCCAGCGCACGGATGCTCTGAAAGCCGTTGCTGTGAGCCGCCAGCCCGCGCATAGCGTGGAAGGCCACCGGATTGCCGGTCACTGTGTCGTGTTCATTGCCCCAGGAATCGGTCCAGGCGATCGGCAGTTCGATCTTCTGGTCGCGCGCGGTGACGCCCATCTCGTGCGCCAGGCGGCGGATGACGTCGGCCGGAATGCCGGTGATCTGGCTGGCCCAGTCCGGCGTGTAGTCCTTGACGCGTTCCTGCAGCAATTGAAAGGCAGGCTTCACCTGCGTGCCGTCCTTCAATGTGAATTCGCCCAGCAGGTACGGGTCGGCGCCGGGCTTGTGCGTCACCACGGCGCGGTCGGTCGTGCGATCCCACCAGAGCTTGTCCTGCGGCTCGTAGCAGGCTTCCTCGGTCGGCACTTCGGTACGCACGAAGAAACCGAATTCGTCGTTGGTCTCGCTGACGTTGATCAGTTGCCCGGCGTTGCTGTACTGAACCAGGAAATCGCGGTCGTACAAGCCGGTGGCGATGATTTCGTGGATGATGGCCAGCAGCAGCGCGCCGTCGGTGCCAGGACGGATCGGCACCCATTCGTCGGCAATCGCGGAGTAGCCGGTACGCACGGGGTTGATCGAGATAAAGCGGCCGCCGTCGCGCTTGAATTTCGACAGCGCGATTTTCATCGGATTGGAATGATGATCCTCGGCGGTGCCGATCATGACGAACAGCTTGGCGCGATCGAGGTCCGGTCCACCGAACTCCCAGAACGAACCGCCGATGGTGTAGATCATGCCGGCCGCCATGTTCACCGAGCAGAAGCCGCCGTGCGCTGCATAGTTGGGCGTGCCGAACTGGCGGGCGAACATGCCGGTCAGCGCCTGCATCTGGTCGCGGCCGGTGAACAGGGCGAATTTTTTCGGGTCGGTGGCGCGTATTTTCCCGAGACGTTCGGCCAGTGTGGCAAACGCTTCGTCCCACTCGATCTCTTCGAAATCGCCGGTACCACGGTCTGCACCGGCTTTGCGCTTCAGTGGCTTCAAGAGGCGCGCCGGCGAATACTGCTTCATGATGCCCGACGAACCCTTGGCGCAGATCACGCCCTTGTTCAGCGGGTGATCGGGATTGCCGTCGATGTAGCGCACCACGCCGTCACGCAGATGCACGCGAATGCCGCAGCGGCAGGCGCACATGTAGCAGGTCGTGTTCTTGACTTCCTGAATCGAAGGAGAGGATGTATCGGCGGCAGCCATTGGCGGAGGGAATCGCGACGAGTCGGTCACGATATATTAGCAAGTTGCAATATTCTGACTTTAAGCACTGCTCCTGCACAAGGGGATAATTTCTATTTTTGGATAAGCAACAGTGATTGTCCGAATTCAAAGGGCCACTGTACAGTAGCCGGCCCATGCAGACCACGGCCTGAAAGCAAAAAACGATGAACATCCCGGACTTCACCGATGCCGAATGGCAACTGGTCAACCAGATCCTGCTCGAGCGTTACGGTCGCTTGGTTCAACTCCAGTCGGCCGACGTCGAGCTGCAGCTCGATCCGACCAGCGAGACGCTG
>JBIJDI010000190.1:0-5514 GCA_044344235.1 Sulfuritalea sp.
GCACGGATTCACCGATACTGCCGCGCGGCAACAAACCCGGCAAACGCATTTCCATCGCATTGGCGATCGCAGTGCATCTGCTGCTCGCCGGATTCCTCTTCTACGGCGTGCGCTGGCAGACCAAGGCGACAGACGTGGTCGAAGTGGAACTGGTGCGTGCAATGCCGGAGCCCGCCGTTGCTACCCCGCCGCCGCCCGTCGCCGTACCGCCAGCGCCGACTGTTGCGCCGCCGCCGAAGCCGGAACCCGCGCCACCCCCACCCAAGCCCGACATCGTCATCAAGGACAAGGAAAAGCCCAAGCCGCCCGCGAAAGTGGAGCCGCCCCGGCCGCGCATCGATCCTTTTCAGGAGCAATTGAAACGCGAGGCCGACCGGGAAATCACGCAGCGCAAGCAGGCCGACAGCGCCGCGCAGGAACTCTCGCAAATGAAGGCGGTACAGGCGGCCTCGGCACGCAACAAGGCCATGACTGATTATCTGGGCCGCATTCGCGGCAAGATTCGCGGCAACATCGTGGTGCCGCCGGAAGTAAAAGGCAATCCCGAGGCCGTGTTCGATGTGACGCAATTGCCGAGCGGTGAAATCGTCACCGTGCGCCTCAAGCGCTCATCCGGCCATGCAACACTCGACGCTGCGATCGAACGCGCCATTCTCAAGTCCAACCCGCTGCCCAAACCCGAGCCGGCCGACTTGTTCGCGCGCTCACTGGAATTGCGCTTCAAGCCGCTGGACGAGTAAAAGCCGGTAAGGCAATCCCGCAGCACAGGGGATTTATCGGCCTATTCCGGAGTCAAGGCAGCCGGGGCTGAGGCGCTATAATCGGCGCGATGAGATTCCAACGTCTTGTTCTTGCCGGCGTCACCGGTCTGGCGCTGTGTTCCGCCGCCGCCCACGCCCAACTCACGGTCGAAATTACCGGTGCCGGCGCCAACCGCCTACCCGTGGCCATTGCCGACTTCACCGGCGAGCGCATCGTCGCCCAGGCGCTTACCTCGGTGGTTCGCGCCGATCTGGAACGCAGCGGGCTGTTCCGCCTGATCGATGCCGGCAGCCCCTTGGCCGAAAGTGCCACGCCCGCCTTTGACGATCTCAAGACGCGCGGCGCCGACGCCGTGGCCGGCGGCACCGTCGCAACAACCGCCGACGGCCGCTACGAGACCCGGGTACGTCTGTCGGATGTGCCGAAACAGGCCGCGCTGGGCAACCCGGCCTACCTGCACACAGGGGCACAGTTGCGCGCCACGGCGCACCGCATTGCCGATTTCATCTACGAGAAACTCACCGGCGAGCCGGGCGTGTTTTCCACGCGCATCGCCTATGTGGTGAAAAGCACCGGCCGCTTCGAACTGAAAATCGCCGATGCCGATGGCAGCAACGATCAGGCCGCGCTGGCGTCGCGCGAGCCGATCATCTCGCCGGCGTGGTCGCCCGATGGCGGTAAGCTCGCCTACGTGTCGTTCGAGGCGAAGAAGCCGGTCGTCTATGTGCACGACCTCGCCAGCGGCCGGCGCCATGTCGCCGCCAACTTCAAGGGATCGAACTCCGCGCCGGCCTGGTCGCCCGACGGCAAGCAACTGGCCGTGGTATTGACCAAGGACGGTTCGTCGCAGTTGTATGTCGTCAATGCCGACGGCAGTGGCGTGACGCGCGTCGCCACGTCGTCCGGCATCGATACCGAACCGCGCTGGTCGCCGGATGGCCAGTTCATCTATTTCACGTCCGATCGCGGCGGCAGCCCGCAGATCTACCGCATCGCCACCGCAGGAGGAGCAGCAGAGCGCGTCACCTTCGAAGGCAGCTACAACGTCACGCCACGACCGTCGCCCGACGGCAAGAGCTTGGCCTTCATTGCCAGGAACGGCGGCCGCTTCCAGCTGGCGCTGATGGATCTGGCCACCAAGCAGACGCAGGTTCTCACCGACTCCGCCAAGGATGAATCACCCAGCTTCGCCCCCAACGGCCGCATGATCCTGTATGCGACAGAGATTGGCGGACGCGGCGTATTGGCGGCTGTCTCTAGCGACGGTCGGGTCAAGCAAAAACTCTCCGTGCAGGCTGCCGACGTGCGGGAACCTGCCTGGGGTCCCCTGGTCAGATAGAACAACCGAATTCATCAAGGAACCATCCATCATGCGCGCACTCATCATCCCCCTCTCCGCCCTGACGCTGCTGCTGGCCGGCTGCGGTTCGCAGCCGCCTGCACCCGAGCAAAATCCGGCGGGCGTCGAATCGCGCACGCCCGGTGCAATCAAGGTCGACACCACCCCCATCGCCAAGGTGGCGCCGGAAGCCTTTGACCCCAACAGCATCGCCGCGCTGAAAGATCCGCGCAGCCCCCTGTCCAAGCGCAGCGTCTACTTCGACTACGACAGCTATAGCGTCAAGGACGAGTTTCAGGCACTGCTGACGGCTCATGGCAAGTTCCTCTCTGCCAATCCGAAAATGAAAATGCTGATTCAGGGCAATGCGGATGAGCGCGGCAGCCGGGAATACAACCTGGCGCTCGGTCAGAAGCGCTCCGACGCGGTAAGAAAGACGCTCACTCTGCTGGGCGCGAGGGAAGACCAGCTCGAAGCAGTAAGCCTCGGCGAAGAAAAGCCGGTCTGCACCGAATCGACTGAGGAATGCTGGGCGAAGAATCGTCGCGGCGACATGCTGTACTCGGGAGAATTCTGAGCATGAACCGCAAGGTGGTCTCACGGCTGGCAGCGCTGCTGGCCGTGCTGCTGTCGGCGGTATTACCCCTATCGGCGCAGGCAGGCCTGTTCGACGACGACGAGGCGCGCAACCGCATCGAACAGTTGCGGGTGGAAGTGAATGATCTCGGCAAGCGCGCCGATACGGTGAGCCGCAACCAGATCGATTTCGCCAACCAGGTCGAAGCCATCAAGACCGACATCTCCAAGTTGCGCGGCCAGATCGAGGTTCTGACCTACGAACTCGAGGCGGCGCAGAAGCGCCAGAAGGATTTCTATGTCGACCTCGACAACCGGCTGAGGAAGATCGAGCAGCCTCCCGCCGATACCAAGGCCGAAGCCCCGAAGGCCGATCCCGCTCTGGAAACCCGCGACTACGAGGCCGCTCTGGCCGGTCTTAAAGGCTCGAAGTTCAAGGAAGCGGGCGCCTCCTTCCTCGCCTTCATCAAGACCTACCCGAACAGCAGTCTGGCCGCCTCGGCCCATTACTGGGGCGGCTACGCCCATGCCCAGGCAAAGGATCACGCCGTGGCCGCCGAACTCTTCGGCAAGTTTGCCGCGACCTGGCCCAACGACGAGCGCGCGCCGGGGGCGCTGGAAAGCCGCGTCACCAGCCTCGAAACCGGCAGGGATTTGAAGGCCGCCAAGGCCAGCCTCGAACAACTGGCCGAACGCTACCCCAATAGCGAAGCCGGCAAGCGGGCCAAGCTCAGGCTGAAGAAGAAGTAGTGCCAGAGAAACTTGACGCCACGTTGCGCGTCACCGAAATCTTTCATTCCATCCAGGGCGAATCCAGCCGCGTCGGTCTGCCCACGGTGTTTGTCCGGCTTACCGGCTGCCCCTTGCGCTGTGTCTGGTGCGATACCGACTACGCCTTCAGCGGCGGCGAGTCCCTGAACATCGCCGACATCCTGGAGCGGGTTGCCGCATTCGCCTGCAGCACAGTCTGCGTCACCGGCGGCGAACCGCTCGCACAAAAAAACTGTCTGCCGCTGCTGGCCTCGCTGTGCGACGCGGGCTATTCGGTATCACTCGAAACCAGCGGCGCGCTGGACATCGGCGACGTCGATCCGCGCGTGGCCCGCATCGTCGACCTCAAAGCCCCCGGCTCTGGCGAAGAGGCGAAGAATCGCTGGGAAAATCTCGATCTGCTGACAGCACGCGACGAATTGAAGTTCGTTCTCGCCTCGCGCGAGGATTACGACTGGGCGGTATCGGCGTGTCACCAGCGCCGAGTTTTCGAGCGCTGCCCGGTACTCTTCTCACCCGTGCAGGGCCAGTTCGATCCAGCGCAACTGGCGCGGTGGATCCTCGACGACCGCCTGCCGGTGCGCTTTCAGCTGCAACTGCACAAGGTGCTGTGGGGCAACGCCAAAGGGCGCTAGGGCAACGGCTGCAAACTACCCCTGCAGCGGCGGACAGGGCGGCCGCTTGGCGGAGATGACTCGTGTATTGACCCCGGCGAAGTTGAGGCCGCCGAACAGCCTCGCATACTCGATCTTGACGCAGCGATCCATGACCACGTCGAGCCCGGCGGCGGACGCCTTGTCGGCTGCCTCATGATTGATCACGCCGAGTTGCAGCCAGAGGCACTTCGCCCCGATGTGGATCGCCTCGTCGGCGATCGGCATCACGTCCTCGGGCTTGCGAAACACATCCACCATATCGACCTTGACCGGGATCGCCGCGAGATCCGGATAGCATTTCTGGCCAAGAATCTCCGTCGCCGCCGGATTTACCGGGATGATGGTGTAGCCATGCTCCTGCATGTACTTGGCGGCGAAATAGCTGGGCCGGTTCCAGTTGGGCGACAGCCCGACCACGGCTATCACGCGGTTGCCCTGAAGCACGCGGCGCAGACCCGCAATATCCTCGACCATCATGGTGTCCTTCCTCTCACGGATCCGCCCGATTATATGTCCCTGTGCGCTCGCGTCAGGGACGGTATCCTGCGAGATCGCACCCCGAAAGCATCGGGCCACGCGGTACATTGCCCAACTGCCAGTTTGTCGCGGCCCATGCCCAGAGCTCGGTCACCGCAGCGCCGGCAAGTGGCGCTGGTGGCCGCTGCCCGAGGAATTCCAGCGCCGCATATAGCGCGGGGCCAGGCCGCGAAGCATCCACGGCCGCCGCGCGGGTCTGCTTCGACAGCTTCTCCCCCGCAGTGTTGATCGCCACCGGCAGATGTGCATAGCCCGGCGTCGGCACGCCAAGGCACTGTTGCAGAAAGATCTGGCGCGAGGTCGAGGCCAGCAGGTCGGCGCCGCGCACGACATGGGTGATGCCTGCCTCGGCATCGTCGACCACCACCGCGAGCTGGTAGGCAAACGGGCCGTCGGCGCGCAACAGGACAAAGTCGCCCGCCTCACTGGCAAGATCGCTGACGATGCGGCCCTGAATCGCGTCATCGAAGCCGACGCAGGCATCCCCCACCCGTAAACGCCAGGCCCGCGGCGCACGTCCCTCCGGCAAGCCCTCACGGCAAGTGCCCGGATAGATCGTTGCGCCGTCGGGCGCTATCGCCGAATCGGCGAGTTCGCGGCGCGTGCAGCTGCACGGAAAAACCCGGCCCGTCGCCTTCAACTGCTCCAGCGCCGCGGCATAGGCTTCGGTGCGGCGGCTCTGCCAGACCACCTCGCCGTCCCAGACAAAACCAAACGCCTCCAGGGCGCAAAGGATTTCCGTGGCAGCCGCCATCGAACAGCGCGGTTGATCGACGTCCTCCATGCGCAGAAACCACTCGCCACCCCGGACCCGCGCCTCCAGAAACGAGCCCGCAGCCGCCACCAGCGAGCCGAAGTGCAGGGGGCCGGTCG
>JBIJDI010000191.1:0-5457 GCA_044344235.1 Sulfuritalea sp.
GCCTACCTGGCGGGCGAAGGCGAGCACGACTTCGGGATCGGCGAGATCGTGCTTCTGCGCCACTTGCGACATGGTCAGGTGGTTTTCGACGAGGAATACCACCAGCGCGGCATCTTCCTCGGTGACGCCATGGTCGCGGCAGAAGCGGGAGGCGTCCTTCTTGCCGAGTTGCGAGTGGTCGCCGCCCCGGCCCTTGGCGATGTCGTGGAACAGGGCCGCGACGTAGAGCAGCCAGCGCTTCTCGAACCCCGTCATCAGGCGCGAGCAGAACGGATACTCGTGGGCGAACTCGGGCATGGCGAAGCGCCGCAGGTTGCGCATCACCTGCAGGATGTGCTGATCCACGGTATAGACATGGAACAGGTCGTGCTGCATCTGGCCGACGATGTGGCCGAAGGCGGGCAGGTAGCGGCCGAGGATGTCGTACTGGTTCATGCGCCGCAGCGGGTGGATCAGGTGGCTTTGCTGGAACAGTTTGAGGAACAGTGCTCGGTTTTCCGGATCGCGCCGAAATTTGGCATCGATGCCGCCCTGGGCGCGCCACAGGGCGCGCAGCGTGCGCGGCGTCATGCCCTTGAGTTCGGAGCGCTGCATTTGCAGCAGGAAGCATTCGAGAATGGCGCGCGGATAGGCGTGGAAGACGTCTTCGTCGCGCACATCGAGCTGCTCGCGCACCATCTGGAAGTGCTGGTCGATGACGATCGGCGGGCCCTCGCGCGCCGGCAGCAGGCGATCGCTGAGGACTTGCATCACCAGCGAGTTGAGCTGCGTGACCAGTTTGGCGTTCTGGTAGTAGCGCTGCATCAGCACTTCGGATGCGCGTTTTGCATTGGTAGGGCCCACGCCCATGGCCGCGGCAAGCTTTTCCTGATGATCGAACAGCAGCCGGTCTTCGCGCCGGCCGGTCAGCAGATGCAATTCGATGCGCACGTCGCGTAGCAGCCGGTCGACTGCCTCGAACTGGCGGACTTCGGCGGCGGTGATGAGGCCGGCCTTGGCCAGTGATTTCCAGTCGTCGCCGATGCCGGCGGCACGCGCCACCCATTGGATCACCTGCAAGTCGCGGCGGCCGCCGGGGCTTTCCTTGCAGTTGGGCTCGAGACTGTAGGGCGTGTCGTTGAACTTGGCGTAGCGCTCGGCCTGTTCGAGCTGCTTGGCCCTGAAGAAAGCCGCAGGGTCCAGCGCAGCGTTGAAGCTCTGCTCGAAATCATCAAAGAGCGGACGCGTGCCGGCCAGGTAGCGGGCTTCCAGCAATGCGGTCTTGACCGTAATGTCTCGCTCGGCTTCGTCCAGGCAGTGATCGATGCTGCGCACGCTATGACCGATATCGAGCCCGATGTTCCACAACAGCCCGACCAGTTTCTCCAGCTGCGGCGCGGTCACGGAGCCCGCCTCCGTGTGAGTTTCGTCGGGCAGCAGGATCAGCAGATCGACGTCGGAACCGGGATAGAGTTCGCCGCGACCGTAGCCGCCGACGGCGGCCAGCGCCAGAGTGTCGGGCATCGCCAGTTCGCTCCAGACTTCCCGCAGCACGCCATCCACCAGCGCCGCACGGCCTTTGAGCAGGGCCGGGCCGTCCTTGTTCTGCCGCCAGGCAGCAGCCAGTGCCTGCTGCCCCTCGGTCAGGCGCTGCCGTGCCCCCGCGGCAAGTTCGCGCAGATCGTTCATGCGTTGAAAGCGCGCCAGGCCTGAGCGCTCATGCTCAGGGCGTGATGTGGACGTGGGCCGGGCAGGGTGGTGCGCCGGCGGACAGCGTCATCACCTCGACGCCGGTCTCGGTCACGCAGAGTGTGTGCTCGAACTGGGCGGAAAGGCTGCGATCCTTGGTGACGATGGTCCAGCCATCCGGCAGTTCCGAAATGGCCGCCTTACCGGCGTTGATCATCGGTTCGATGGTGAACACCATGCCTGGCACCAGCAGCGGGCCGTCCGTTGCCTTGCCATAGTGCAGCACTTGCGGTTCTTCGTGGAAATTGCGCCCGATGCCGTGGCCGCAGAACTCGCGCACCACTGAAAATCCCGCGCCTTCGGCATGCTTCTGGATCGCGGCGCCGACCGCGCCCAGATGCACCCCGGGCCTTACCTGCGCGATGCCGACCCACATGCATTCGTGTGTCATGGACACCAGCCGGCGAGCGAGAATCGACGTTTCGCCAACGCAGAAGGTGCGGCTGGTATCGCCGTGCCAGCCATCCTTGATGGTGGTGATGTCGAGGTTGACGATGTCGCCCTTTTTCAAGGCGCGGTCATTGGGCACGCCGTGGCAGACCTGATGATTGACCGAGGCGCAGATCGACTTGGGATAAGGCGCATAGCCGGGAGGCGCATAGTTGAGCGGTGCCGGAATGCACCCTTGCACGTCGACCATGTAGTCGTGACAGAGCCGATCGAGTTCTGCCGTGGTGATGCCCGCTTTAACGAAGGGTTCGATGTAGTCGAGGACTTCACCCGCCAGGCGGCAGGCGACCCGCATCTCGGCGATGTCTTGAGTGGTTTTTATGGAAATGGCCATGAATGCGGTCTGGACTGGGAAGCGACATTTTACCCGCAGGCCCCCGCAGGTCGCGCCTGCTGCATCAGAAAAACAGCCGCTCGCCCTTCCGGAAAAACTCTACCGAGTAGGCCACCTGTCCTTGCGGGTACTCCTTGGTTTCAATCGATTCGGCCTCGACCTGATAGGCAAGGTCTTCCGACAGGCGGCCGCATATCGTGGTCATGCCTTCCACCAGGCGGCTGCCGGGGTAGGCATTGAGTCTCAGGTGGTAGGGCGGGCACGAGTCGCACATTCGTACTGAGCCGACAATCGGCGAACCGATGATGGTCAGGTCGCCGACTATCGGCGTCAGGTAGCAGGGGCCGGCATCCACTCCGATGGACAGACCGATGCCGGCCGGCTCGTTGCGCATGTTGGCGACAAACGCCGGGTAGTAGTAGGTGCGGAAGTTGTCCATCACGGAGCAACAGAAATCGAGCACCGTATCCATGCGCTCGGCAAAAGAATCCTCGACCAGCCAGTAGCAGATGAAGCCATCCCCGGTGAACTTGTCGAACCAGCCGCCGTGGTAGTGCAATACGGTGCGGAACTCGGCGACGAAATCGTCGAGGATCCTGGCGTACTGCGGTATGTCGATCGATTCCTTGAGGACGCAGGATGAGCGGCGGATATCCACTGTCAGCACGATGGCCTCGATGGCCGAAACCTCGCTGATCGACTGCCTGATGGCGGGGGAGACATTGGTCCGCGTCGGATCGAAGCGGTCGAGCGGCGCGTGGCTCAGAAACTGATGCTCGACTTCCCGGCTTTCGGGAGCGAGACGGTTCATGGCGAAAAGGCTCATGGGTTGAATCTCCTCAGCGTCGAAAGCCGGAGGGACTGAAACCCGCTCCGCATCGATCAGAATATGTCGTATGGCATAGTCTAGCCTGATTCCAACGGAATCGTCGTGCTTTGGCTCCGGAAACACCTTGTGCGGCTTGTGCCAGCCAGCGCAAGCCGCTATAATCACGCGCTTGCCCGGGATGGTCCTGGTCAAAATCCACACGCCCGGCGCCGATAGGGTGGCTTCCCGCAGGAAATCAGCGCGAAGCAGCACGGCCAGGCGGAGGTTCAACCCAATCGGAGATAGTTCTATGAGCACTACCATGCGCCAGATGCTGGAGGCGGGAGTTCACTTCGGCCACCAGACCCGTTTCTGGAACCCCAAGATGGCCCCGTACATCTTCGGCCATCGCAACAAGATCCACATCATCAACCTCGAAAAGACCCTGAGCAAGTATCAGGAGGCCATCGCTTTCGTCAAGAAGATGGCGGCCAAGAAGGGCACCATTCTTTTCGTCAGCACCAAGCGCCAGGCGCGCGAGATCATCGCCGAGGAAGCGCAGCGATGCGGCATGCCCTACGTCGATGACCGCTGGCTGGGCGGCATGATGACCAACTTCAAGACGCTGAAGCTGTCGGTCAAGCGCCTCAAGGACCTCGAAGCCGCCATGGCGGAAGGCAGCTTCGAGAAGCTGTCGAAGAAGGAAGGCCTGACGCTGCAGCGCGAGATGGACAAGCTGCGCAAATCCATCGGCGGCATCAAGGACATGGCCGGCCTGCCCGATGCAATCTTCATCATCGACGTCGGCTATCACAAGATCGCCATTACCGAAGCGGCCAAGCTCGGCATCCCGGTGATCGGCGTGGTCGATACCAATCATTCCCCGGAAGGTGTCAGCTACGTGATTCCGGGTAACGACGACTCCTCCGGCGCGATCCGCCTCTATGCCCGCGGCGTGGCCGATGCGGTTCTCGAAGGCAAGAACCAGTCGATCAACGAAGTGGTGCAGCAGCTGGCCGGCGACGACGAGTTCGTCGAAGTCGAAGACGCAGCGGAATAAAGCGTTTAATCACGGCGAGCAAATGCTCGCCGTGGTGCATGAATTTCTGAATCTGGAGTAGAGCAATGGCGGAAATTACCGCAAGCATGGTCAAGGAACTGCGCGAGAAGACCGACGCGCCGATGATGGAATGCAAGAAGGCGCTGACCGAAGCCGGCGGCGACATGGCGAAAGCCGAAGAAATCCTGCGCGTCAAGCTGGGCAACAAGGCCAGCAAGGCGGCCACCCGGGTTGCGGCCGAGGGTGTGGTGGCGATCAACATCTCCGCCGACGGCAAGCTGGGCAGCATTTTCGAGATCAACAGCGAGACCGACTTCGTTGCCAAGAACGACGAGTTCCTCAAACTGGCGGCGGATTGTGCGCGTCTGGTAGCGGAAAAGAATCCGGCCGACGTCGCCGCGCTGTCGGCGTTGCCACTGGGCGAGGGCACGGTCGAATCGACCCGCGCCGCGCTGGTGGGAAAGATCGGCGAGAACATGAGCATTCGCCGCTTCGTGCGCGTCGCGGCCAAGGGCAAGCTGGCGTCCTACATTCACGGCGGGTCGAAGATCGGCGTGCTGGTTGATGTGGTCGGCGGCGATGATCAACTGGCCAAGGACCTGGCGATGCATATTGCCGCGTCGAAGCCGAAGTCGCTGGATTCGTCCGGCGTGCCGGCCGAACTGCTGGACATGGAGCGTCGTATCGCCATCGAAAAGGCGCGCGAGGCCGGCAAGCCGGAAGCGATGCTGGAGAAGATCGCCGAGGGCACGGTGCAGAAGTACCTGAAGGACGTGACCCTGCTGGGCCAGATATTCGTCAAGGCCGAGGACGGCAAGCAGACCATCGAAGCATTGCTGAAGGTCAGGGGCGCTTCCGTGGCCGGCTTCACGCTGTTCATCGTCGGCGAAGGCATCGAGAAGAAGGTGAACGACTTCGCTGCCGAGGTGGCTGCGCAAGCGGCCGCTGCCGCCGGCAACAAGTAAGCGACGACACGCCGATGACCGCGCCGAAATTCCGCCGCATCCTGCTCAAGCTTTCGGGCGAGGCATTGATGGGGGACGATGCCTACGGCATCAACCCGAAGGTGCTGGCTGG
>JBIJDI010000192.1:0-5454 GCA_044344235.1 Sulfuritalea sp.
CGCCTGCAGGCGGCGGCCTTCGACGGTCTCGCCCAGGGCTTTGCGCATTGCGTGGCCGAATTGCGCCAGGAGCGCCACGAGGCGCGCACGGCATGGAACATGGAGCACGCCAGCCCCGCCGCCGGTCGCGCCGAGCGCCGGCAGGTGCTGGAAGAGCGCCAGCGGCAGGCCGTCGCCTCGCTGGCCCCGGATCGTTTGCTGCAGGCCCTGGTCGACTGGCTGGCGGCGCCCCAGGAGCGTCTGTACCTGAAGCCGATGGTGGTAAGCGTCGACCGCATGGGCGTCATCGCGCCGCATCCCGAAGCGGGCGGAAACTACAGTACATTGACATTTCCCGAGCTAGTCGGCCGCGATCGACGGCAGTGGATCGTTCTGGTGGCCCGGATCAGCCGGCAGGATGCACAGGACGCGGTGTTGCGACAGGAGCAGGCGAACCGTTACCTGCTCATTTGACCCTCTGACGATGGGCCTACGCGGAAATGCGGAGGTCTTCCTGGTAGGGGGCGCTCTTCATGTGGAAGGCTACCGGCCCGGTGGGTTTGGCGTGCAGGAACTGGACCACAAAGGGCGCGTCGGACGCCAGCAGCTGTTCCGACGTGCCTTCGGCTTGCACCACACCGTCGTGGAGGAGATAGGCATAGTCGACTACCTTCAGCGATTCTGAAACGTCGTAGGTCACCACGATGGACGTTGCCCGCAGCGCGTCATTCAAACGCCGGATCAGTAGTGCGATCACATTGAGGGATATCGGGTCGAGGCCCGCAAACGGTTCGTCGTACATGGTCAGCATCGGGTCCAGGGCGATGGCGCGGGCCAATGCCACCCGCCGCGACATGCCGCCCGACAGTTCATTCGGCATCAATCCCGTCGTGCCGCGCAAGCCGACCGAGTGCAACTTCATCAGTACCAGGTTGTGGATCAGCTGTTCCGACAGGTTGGTGAGCTCGCGCATCGGGAAGGCGATGTTGTCGTACACGGAAAGGTCGCTGAACAGGCCTCCCGCCTGGAACATCAGGCCCATGTTGCGGCGCATTTCGTACAGGCCGGCCTGGTCGAGTTCATGAACGACGCGACCATTGACCTTTATGCGGCCGCGGTTCGGCTTCAGTTGTCCGCCGATCAGCCGCAGCAGGGTGCTCTTACCCGAGCCGCCGACGCCGAGGATCGCCACCACCTTGCCGCGGGGGATCTTCATGTTGATGCCATTGAAGACCTTGTGCTCGCCATAGGAGAAGTGAAGATCCTCGATCTCGATAAGGTATTCGGATTCCTGGCTCATGCTGTCGTTACCTGCTCAATGGGAACAGTGGTGGGATCGGTGCGCTGCTGCGAATTTTACGACGGAGACGGGCGTCAAGCGCTCTGCGCGCCGGGGACGCCGCTTTGCGGGCCGGCGACATAACGCGCGACAAAGGCGCCCTCGCAGCCGGGTGGCAGGGCGATGCGCATGCGATGGCCGTTGCCGGGAGCGACCGTGGCCGGATCGCCGGTGCGGTTCTGCATGGATTCAATGACGATGTCAAGGTTGCCCTGCGGGCGGATGATTTCGATGCGGTCACCGACGCTGAACCGATTCTTCACCTCGATTTCAGCCAGCCCTTCAGCGTTGTAGCCGAGCACGTCGCCGACATAGAGGCTGCGGCTGGATTCGGAACTGCCGGAGAGGTAGTTCTGGTAGTCGCGGTCGGGATGCCGATCGAAGAAGCCGGCGGTGTAGCCGCGATTGGCGAGGCCGTCGAGCTGGCCGACCAGTTGCGCGTCGAAGGGCCGTCCGGCGACGGCGTCGTCGATCGCCTGGCGGTAGCTCTGGCAGGTGCGTGCAACGTAATAGGGCGACTTGGTGCGGCCCTCGATCTTCAGCGAATCGACGCCGATTTCCGTCAGCCTGGCGACGTACTCGATGGCGCGCAGGTCCTTCGAGTTGAGGATGTAGCTGCCGTGCTCGTCCTCCTCGATCGGCATGTATTCGCCGGGGCGTTCCTTTTCTTCGAGCAGCCAGGTGGCGCCGGGGCGGCGCAAGGTACTTGGCTTCGCGGCGATGGACGCGGCAACCGCTTTGGGCTCGGCGAGCGGGCGTGGCGTGGTGAGCGCGACATCGCCGGCGGCGTCTTCGCTGCCTTCATGCACCTTGTAGTCCCAGCGACAGGAATTGGTGCAACTGCCCTGGTTCGGGTCGCGATGATTGAAGTAGCCGGAGAGCAGGCAGCGTCCCGAGTAGGCGATGCACAGCGCGCCGTGCACGAAGACTTCGAGTTCGGTGTCCGGGCACTCCTGGCGGATTTCGGCGACTTCGTCGAGCGACAGTTCGCGCGAGAGGATCACCCGCGAAACGCCAATGCTGCGCCAGAAGCGCACGGCGGCGTGGTTCACCGTGTTGGCCTGCACCGAGAGGTGGATCGGCATCTCGGGCCAGCGCTCGCGGATCATCATCATCAGGCCCGGATCGGCCATGATCAGGGCGTCGGGCCGCAGGTCGATGACCGGCGCCATGTCGTCGAGATAGGTCTTGAGCTTGGCGTTGTGCGGCAGGATGTTGCTCACCAGATAAAACTTGCCGCCGCGCGCGTGGGTGAGCGTGATGCCCTCGGCGAGATTTTCCAGCGTACCGAAGTCGTTGTTGCGCACGCGCAGGCTGTAGCGTGGTTGGCCGGCGTAGATCGCCGTCGCGCCGAAATCCAGCGCGGTGCGCGCCATGCGCAGCGAGCCGGCCGGAGCCAGCAGTTCGGGAGTTTTCACGCCGTGGCGACCGGTGCACGCAGGTCGGTCGTCACCGTGCCGATCGTCAACAGATCGGCTTCGTGTGCGGCTTCGCGGAAATCCTCGGCCAGCGCTGCGGCTTCCCATTCGCGCATGGCGGGGTGGTCGAGCATGGTCTCGAGGTAGCCGGCTGCGGCGCCCTGCGGCGTGACGCCATAGGTGCGGAAGCGATACACCACCGGTGCGAAGAAGGCGTCGACCGCCGTGAATTCCCTGCCGGCCAGAAAGGGCCCGCCGAAGCGCGTCAGGCCTTCGTTCCACAGGCGCTCGACGCGGGCGATGTCGGCCAGCAGTTCGGGCGAACGCTGCGCCACCGCTATCCGCGTACCGACGTTCATGCCGTGCTGGCCGCGCAGGCTGGCGAAGCCGGAATGCATCTCGGCGGCGGCGCAGCGCGCCCAAGCGCGGGCCTTGTCGTCCGTCGGCCAGACGCCGGAATGACGCTCGGCGAGATATTCGACAATGGCCAGCGAATCCCACACCACGGTGGCGATGTCCACCAGGCAGGGCACTTTTCCCGAGGGAGAGAAATCGGTGAATGCCTGTGACCCGAGCCGGTGCACGCGTTCGGTGAAGGAAATGTCCAGCGCCTGCATCAGCACCCACGGCCGCAGCGACCACGAGGAATAATTCTTGTTGGCGATGTGCAGTGTGTACATTCGGCTACGCCCGGATGGTTTCGTCGAGGGTGATATCGACCATCAGATCGTTGGAGATGCGTTCAAGTTCCCCGGTCAGCGCGGCAACGTCGAGATCCGGCGCGGCGGTGAGCTCGGCCGTGGCATGGAACAGCACGGCCGCCGACATGGGCGCGCTGGAGGTATGGGTTTCCAGACTTTCGACATTGACCGCGTGATGGGCCAGCACCTGCGAGACTTCGCGCACGATGCCGATGCGGTCGTGGCCGACCAGCGCGAGCTTCAAACGCCGTCCCGTCAGCGCCGACTTCTTGGCCTTGGCCGCTTCCACTGTGATGCGCAGGCCGCTTACCTTCGTCAGCGCCTGTTGCAGAGCTTCCGCTTGTTCCGCGGCGACGGATACCTCGACGATGCCCGCGAACTTGCCGGCCAGTTGCGCCATCGAGGATTCCAGCCAGTTGCCCTGATGGGCACTGATCGCGGCAGAGAGTTCACCGACCAGGCCGGGCCGGTCGTCGCCGATGACGGTAAGAACTAGATAGGCAGGGGTTTGGCTCATCAGAAATTCTCCATGGGCACGCAGCCGCAGAACAGGTTGCGGTCGCCGTGCACGTCGTCGATGCGATTGACATAGGGCCAGAACTTGTTCTCGGCCACCCAGGGCAGCGGGAACACGGCCTGTTCGCGAGAGTAGCTTCGCGTCCACTCGCCGATCACGTCCGCCTCGGTGTGCGGCGCGTGCTTCAGCGGGCTGGCGTCGAGCGTCCATTCGCCGAGTTCGATGCGGCGGATCTCGTCGCGGATCGAAACCAACGCGGCGCAGAAGCGGTCGAGTTCGGCCTTGTCTTCCGATTCGGTCGGTTCGACCATCAGCGTGCCGGCCACCGGGAAGCTCACCGTCGGCGCGTGGAAACCATAGTCCATCAGGCGCTTGGCGATGTCGATTTCAGCGACCCCGGTTTGCGCTTTGATGGCGCGCACGTCGAGGATGCATTCGTGGGCGACGCGGCCCTGGCTGCCGGTGTAGAGCACCGGGTAGTGATCCTTGAGTTTGGCCGCGACGTAGTTGGCGTTGAGTATGGCGATCTCGGTGGCGCGGGTGAGCCCGGTGCCGCCCATCATGGTGATGTACATCCAGGAGATCGGCAGGATCGAGGCGGAGCCCCAGGGCGCTGCAGAGACCGACCCCATCCCCTCCCCAACCCTCCAATCGCAAACGTCGCATGCGACCTTCCCCTTGACGGGGAGGGGGCACAGTTCCTCCCCCTTCAAGGGGGAGGTCAGGAGGGGGAAGGGGAGGGAGAAATGCCCCGGCGCGAAGGGCACCAGGTGCGCCTTGAGGCCGATCGGCCCCATGCCCGGCCCGCCGCCGCCGTGCGGGATGGCGAAGGTCTTGTGCAGGTTGATGTGCGAGACGTCGGCGCCGATGTCGGCCGGCCGGCAGAGGCCGACCTGCGCGTTGAGGTTGGCGCCGTCCATGTACACCTGGCCGCCGTGGGCATGCACGATGGCGCAGATATCCTTCACCGCCTCTTCGAAGACACCGTGGGTCGAGGGGTAGGTGATCATCAGGCACGACAGGTTCGCCGCGTGCTGCGCGGCCTTGGCCTTGAGATCCTCGACGTCGACGTTGCCGCTGTCGTCGCAGGCGACCGCAACCACTTCGAGGCCGCACATCTGTGCCGTGGCGGGATTGGTGCCATGCGCTGACTTCGGGATCAGGCAGATGTTGCGGGCGCCCTGGCTGTTGGCTGCCTGATAGCGGCGGATCGCCACCAGTCCGGCATATTCGCCCTGCGCGCCGGAGTTCGGCTGCATGCAGACAGCATCGAAGCCGGTGATCGCCTTCAGCTGGTTTTCCAGCCCTGTGATCAGCTCCTGGTAACCCTTTGCCTGATCGAGCGGCGCGAAGGGATGCATCTGGCCGAACTCGGGCCACGAGACGGGAATCATCTCGGCGGCGGCGTTGAGCTTCATGGTGCAGGAGCCGAGCGGGATCATGGCGTGATCGAGCGCCAGGTCGCGGTTCTGCAGGCGCTTGAGGTAGCGCAGCATGCCG
>JBIJDI010000193.1:0-5452 GCA_044344235.1 Sulfuritalea sp.
GGCAGCAAGCAGTCGATGAAGGACTACAAGGGCAAGGTGCTGCTGATCGTCAATACGGCCAGTGGTTGCGGCTTCACGCCGCAATACGCCGGGCTGGAAGCGCTCTGGCAGAAATACGGCAAGCGCGGGCTGGTGGTGCTGGGCTTCCCCTGCAACCAGTTCGGCGCACAGGAGCCGGGCGATGAAGCCGCCATCGGCGAATTCTGCAGCCTGACCTATGGCGTGACGTTTCCGATGTTCGCCAAAGTGGATGTGAATGGCGACGATACCCATCCGATCTTCGTCTTCCTCAAGAAGGGCGCGCCGGGGTTGCTCGGCACGGAAGGCATCAAGTGGAACTTCACCAAGTTCCTGGTCGACCGCGAAGGCAATGTCGTCGATCGCTATGCATCGGCGCACAAGCCGGAAGACATGGCCAAGGACATCGAGAAACTGCTTTGAGTCGTCCCGCACTGTTCCGCATCGCGCTCGCGCTCCTCGTCTCGCTGGTGATGCCGGCCCATGCAGAGACGCCGGTGAGCAGCGTGCCGGTCCTTGACCTGGCCCGCTACGCCGGCAAGTGGTACGAGATCGCCAGCTTCCCGATGTTCTTCCAGCGCCAGTGCATCGGCGACACCACCGCCGAGTACGGGCTGACTGCGGACGGGGATGTCTCGGTGACCAATCGCTGTCGTACCGAGAGCGGATTCGATCAGGCGAAGGGCAGCGCCACGGTGGTGGAAGGCAGCGGCAACGCGCGCCTCAAGGTGTCGTTCTTCTGGCCGTTTCGGTCGGACTACTGGGTGCTCGGACTCGATCCCGGGTATCGCTGGGCCGTGGTCGGCAATCCCAACCGGAAATATCTCTGGGTCTTGTCGCGGACGCCGCAACTGTCGAAGGACCTGCTCGATGAAGCCCTCAAGGCCGGCGCAACGCAGGGTTTCGATCTGACGCAACTGCGCTACACGAGCCAAGCCGCCGCAGAGACGCCGCGTTAGGCCTCGCGGGCGGACACTCCGCCGTCAAGCACTCCGTCGACGTAGTACCAGCAGCCATCCTCACGCATGAAGCGGCTGATCTCGTGCATCCGTTGCGCGCGTCCGCCGAGCTTGCAGCGGGCGACGAATTCCACGGTTGCGCTGTCGCCGGTTTGCTCACTGGCCTTCACTTCCAGCCCCAGCCACTTTGGCCGGGGTTCCGTCGCCAGATTCAATTCGACGGGGCGCGTCGAGGCATGCCAGGTGGCGAGCAGATAGTCCTCCAGTCCGAGCGCATAAGCGCTGTAGCGCGAGCGCATCAGCGACTCGGGGTCCGCCGCAGGGCTACCTGCATGAAGCTTGCCGCAGCAGGCTGCGTAGCTCAGCGGACGGCCGCAAGGACAGGGCGTCAGCGCTGCTTGTCGGGTTCGGGCGGCAGGGCGCATTTCGGACATTCCTGGCCGAAGGGAGAAATGTAGCGCCACCAGATCCAGACCAGCGCCGGCAGCGCGGCGATCAGTGCGATGTCGCTCCAGCCCGGCTGCGCCAGTTCGTCTTTCCACCACGCTACGGCGGCGCGCACGGCTTCGATCAGCAGCACCATGTAGCCGAAGCCGGCGGCCAGCAGTGCAATCCGTTTCACCGAGGACTTCACCCTGCGCCCCGCTCATACACCCATTGCAGCAGGGCATCCTGCGCCGCCTGCGCACCGCCGGCATTGGCGTGATTGACGAAGAACACCACGATCCAGCGTCGCCCGGTCTTGTCCAGCACATAGCCAGCGATGCTGCGCACACCTTCCAGCGAGCCCGTCTTGATATGCGCCTGTCCTGCAACGCCGTTCTGCTTGAGACGCTTCTTCATGGTGCCGTCAGTGGCGGTGACCGGCAGGGACGCCATCAGCTCCGGCATCACCGAACTTTTCCACGCCGCCTGCAAAACACGGCCGAGGCCTTCGGCGGAAATCCGTTCGCGGCGCGACAGGCCCGAGCCGTTTTCCAGCACCAGCTCCGGAATGCTCAAGGCCCGCGTATCGAGCCAGGAACGGATCGCCGCATCGGCATCGTCGGCGCTCGCCGGGCGGCGCCCGGCTTCCATGCCCAGCGTGAGGAACAGCTGGCGCGCCATGACGTTGTTGGAGAACTTGTTGATGTCGCGCACCACCTCGGCAAGAGTCGGCGATGGCAACACGCCGACCGCGCGCGCATCCGTCGGCACGACCCCTTCGCGGACGCCGCCCGTCAGCGAGCCGCCAAGCTCCGCCCACAGCTGGAGGAAAACGCCGAGCACGAATTGCGGATGATCCATCACGGCGATGTTCCAGCGCTGCTCGCCGCAGCTTTGGGGGAAGACGCCGGTCAGTACCAGGCGCGTCGTCGTGCCGTGGCTGAACGTGTCGGCGCGCAGGCGCTCCTTCCAGTCGCCGCAACCGTTGCCGTTGCCCAGCTTGATCGGGAATCAGTTGCAGCGTGACCGCCTTGAAGTTCACCAGCAAGGCATCCGGCGCGACGTTGTACGGCCGCATCGGTTGCGCGTCGAAGCGTGCCGGGTCGGCCGCGGTGATGGCGAAGGCGCCGCGGTCGAGCACCAGGTCGCCGCGAATCTCGCGAATGCCGCGCGCGCGTATCTGGCGCAGCAGCCGCTCGAACTGGTCGTAGGTCAGCTTGGGATCGCCGCCGCCGCGCAGGTGCAGGTCGCCGGTCAGGACCCCGTCGTTGAGCGCGCCATTGGCAAAGGCTTCGGTCTTCCAGACATAGGCCGGCCCCAGCAGGTCGAGCGCGGCATAGGTGGTCACCAGCTTCATGGTCGAGGCCGGATTCAGGGCGGTGCGTGTGTTAACAGCCAAGCGCGGTTTTGCGGCGTCGACTTCCGCGACCCAGAGGGCGGTTGCCGCCTGCGGAATGCCGGCGTGCTTCAAGGCCTGCGCCACCGGGGCGGGCAGGTCGTTGGCGCGCGCTGTCGCAGCGAACAGGCAGAACAGGGCTAGCAGCAGTTTTTGCATGGGAGTGATCTTATAGAATCGCGGGCATAACAAGGAGAAGATCACGCATGAAAAATCCCGCTTGGCAGCCATCGGCCGCGGCGATACGCGCGGCGAAGATCACCGCCTTCACCGAGTGGCTGGCCGCCGAGCGCGGCAGGCATTTCACCGACTACGACGCGCTCTGGCGCTGGTCGGTGGACGATCTCGAAGGCTTCTGGGGCGCGGTCTGGGATTACTTCGCGATTCCTTCGGCGACGCCCCGCAGCCGCGTTCTCGCCGATGCATGCATGCCCGGCGCGCAATGGTTTCCCGGCGTGACGATGAACTACGTCGAGCAGGCGCTTCGCCACGTTACGCCCAACCGCCCGGCCATCATTTCGCGCAACGAGGCCGGCGTCGACCGCGAACTGGGCTGGCCGGACCTGCAGCGCCAGGTCGGCGCGCTGGCCGCGAGTTTGCGCGGCATGGGCGTCAGGCGCGGCGACCGGGTGGTGGCTTACCTGCCCAACATTCCGGAAACCGTCGTCGCCTTCCTCGCCGTCGCCAGCCTCGGCGCCATCTGGTCGGCCTGCTCGCCCGACATGGGGCGCATCGCCGTGCTCGACCGCTTCCGCCAGATCGCGCCGAAGGTGCTGATCGCCGTCGACGGCTACCAGTACGGCGGCAAGCCCTACGACCGCCGCGAACTGATCCATGAACTGCTGACCGAACTGCCCAGCATCGACCATATGGTGCTGCTGCCCAGCCTCGATGCGAAGGCCGACCCCGGCGAGTTCGTCAACTGTACGACCTGGGCCGCCGCAACTGCAGGCAGCGAGCCGCTGCACATCGAGCACGTGCCCTTCGACCATCCGCTGTGGGTGGTGTATTCCTCGGGCACCACCGGTCTGCCCAAACCCATCGTGCATTCGCATGGCGGCATCGTCGTCGAGCACGTCAAGCTCGGCGCCTTCCATCTTGACCTCGGGCCGGAAGATCGCTACCACTGGTATTCGAGCAGCGGCTGGATCATGTGGAACTGCCAGTTGATCGGCCTCCTGATGGGCAGCACCATCTGCATCTATGACGGCAATCCGGGCTGGCCGGACTGGAATGCCCTGTGGCGTTTTGTTGGCGAGAAGCGCGTGACTTTTTTCGGCGCCGGCGCGGCTTTCTTCCTGTCCTGCCTCAAGGCGCATGTCGAACCGAATGAAGTTGCCGACCTGTCGGCGCTGCGCATCGTCGGTTCCACCGGTTCGCCCCTGCCCGCCGAAGGCTACCAGTGGATCTACGATCACGTGCGGCCGGACATCTGGATCAATCCGATTTCCGGCGGCACCGATTTCGCCGGTTGTTTCGTCGGCGGCGTGGCGACGCTGCCGGTATATCTGGGCGAGATGCAATGCCGTTGCCTCGGCGCCAAGGTGGAAGCCTTCGACGAAGCCGGCAAGGCGCTGCTCGACGAAGTCGGCGAACTGGTGTGCAGCGCGCCCATGCCGTCGATGCCCCTGAAATTCTGGAACGATCCGGAAGACCGCCGCTACCGCGAAAGCTACTTCGACATGTACCCGGGCGTCTGGCGCCACGGCGACTGGCTGCGCATTACGCCCCACGGCGGCGCGGTCATCTATGGCCGTTCCGATGCAACCATCAACCGCCACGGCATCCGCATGGGCACCAGCGAGCTGTATCGCGCCGTCGAGGAACTGCCGCAGGTGCTGGATAGCCTGGTGGTCGATCTGGAATTTCTCGGCCGCGAATCCTATATGCCCTTGTTTGTCGTGTTGCGACCGGGGCATGAACTGACGCCGCAACTCGAAGCCACGCTGCGCGAGCGGATCAAGGTGGCGTTGTCGGCGCGCCATGTGCCCAACGAGATATTCCAGGTGGCCGAGATTCCGCGCACCCTGTCGGGCAAGAAGATGGAGCTGCCGGTGAAGAAGCTGCTGCTCGGTCACGCCCTCGACAAGATCGCCAATCCGGATGCGATGGCCAATCCCGGCAGCCTGCAGTGGTTCATCGACTTCGCCGCAAGGCGCGCCGCAGCGGAGCGCGCAGCATGAGCCGGCGCCGTTGTTGCGCTGGCCAACGTCCAAGCCAGCCAAAAGTCGGCGCTGGCGATACGGCGGTTTAGCCGCCGACCCGGAAGGGCTGCACTCCGATCAGCCAGGCGTGGCCGTAGAAGGCGAACAGCGCCCAGGCGCCGAACCCGATCCCGATCACGATGGCGTCGCGTGACCCGCCGAGTACCGGGTAGGTGCGGCCGGCCACCCGGTCGCGCCGTCGTGACGAAACGAAGCTGACAATTGCCCAGATCAGGAAAGCGCCGAACAGCGTCGCATCGGCCAGTGTGCCGTTGGCGATCAAATGCGCCAGTGCCCAGAGCTTGACGCCCGCCACCATCGGGTGGCCGACAGCCGCCTTGATGCGGCTGCCCGGAACGTAGGCGGCCACCAGCAAAATGAAGGCCGGCAGGGTCAGCGAAGCAGCCAGATGCCGCGTCCAGATCGGCGTGCCCCACAGAACGGGAGAA
>JBIJDI010000009.1:0-17895 GCA_044344235.1 Sulfuritalea sp.
ACTATCCGGAAATGACCGCCCGCCGTCGTCTGACTGCAGAGCATCCGATCGAACTGGTCGGCGAGCAGTTGCGGGCAATGATGCCGTGGATCAAGAAGAACAAACTGGTTGATCAGACCAAGAACTGATTTCGTTGTTGGCATTCAAGAGGGCACAGCTGCGCTGTGCCCTTTTTCGTCTTGAGGTGAGATTTGGTGTGGCCGTGTCAATGTTGATGGCGGAACGGCTGCTGTCGCTGACCGTTCCTGACCCGTTAGAATAGAACCTACCTTCAATTTCTCCCGGACCATGCCGCCAATTCCCCCCCGCAAGGTATTGATGAATCCCGAACTGCGTCGGCGCGGCATCTACGTGCTGCCAAACCTGCTGACGACTGCGGGCCTGTTCGCGGGTTTCTACGCCATAGTCCAGGCGATGACCGGACGCTTCGAACATGCGGCGGTGGCGATTTTCATTGCCATGGTGTTCGATGGACTCGATGGCCGCGTGGCGCGCATGACCCGAACCCAGAGTGCTTTCGGTGCGGAATACGATTCGCTCTCGGACATGGTGTCCTTTGGCGCTGCTCCGGCATTGATCGTATTCGAATGGGCGATGAAGGGCATGGGCAAGTGGGGCTGGATTGCGGCGTTTGTCTATTGCGCTGGAGCGGCACTGCGTCTGGCCCGTTTCAATACCAATATCGGTGTAGTGGATAAGCGCTATTTCCAGGGCTTGCCGAGTCCGGCGGCGGCGGCGCTGGTGGCAGGGTTCATTTGGATCATCAACGACCTCAATATTCCTGGCGAAGAGGTGCGCTGGTATGCCTTTGCTCTGACGCTTTTTGCGGGCATCACCATGGTCAGCACGCTACGCTACTGGAGTGGCAAGGACATCAATCTGCGTCGCAGCGTGCCGTTCATGGTGCTTCCCGCTATCGTCCTTGGCTATGTACTGGTGTCTTCGTATCCACCGGGAGTGCTATTCGCGTTGTTTCTCGCCTATGCCCTGTCTGGCTATGTGATGGCGGTATGGACTTGGCGCCGCAGGCGAAAATGAAATCGCTGTGGAGGCTAGCGCCGGCACCATTGGCGTAGGGCAAAGGGGCGTTAACCAAAATTTGTTGCGCGGAAAGAATAAAGACTCTATAGTTATCAGCATGTTTGCGACACTTGTCTTTTCCGCATTATTTCTTGCCCTCGCAGGCGCGCTGCTCGCGCGTCTGCCGCTGCGCGCGAAGCTGCTTCCGCTGCTGCGCCGCGCGCGCTAAATACACCTCCCCCCATAATCCGGTTGTTCATAGTGCCCGCCCCGCGAGGGACGGAGGGTCTCTCTTTTGATTTTTTTTGTTGCAGCCGCTGCGGTTAACCCCGATGAAGCCGGCATTCGCTACCACTGAAACTTCGTTTTCCAGGAGATAACCATGTCCAAGGAACATTTGATCATTTTCGATACCACCTTGCGCGACGGCGAACAGAGCCCCGGCGCCTCCATGACCAAGGAGGAAAAGCTGCGGATTGCGCGTCAACTTGAACGCATGCGTGTGGATGTCATTGAGGCAGGTTTCCCTGCGGCATCCAACGGCGACTTCGAGGCAGTCAAGGCCGTAGCCGAGGCTATCAAGGAGTCGACCGTGGCCGGCCTGTGCCGTGCCTTCGACAAGGATATCGCGCGCGCACTGGAGGCCGTCAAGCCGGCGAAGTCAGGGCGCATCCACACTTTCATTGCGACCAGTCCGATCCACATGGAAAAAAAGCTGCGCATGTCACCGAATGACGTGCTCGTCGCAGCCCAGCATGCGGTGCGTTTTGCACGCAACGGGATCGACGATGTCGAATTCTCATGCGAGGATGCCGGCCGTTCCGATCTTGATTTCCTCTGTCGCATCATTGAAGCAGTGATCAAGGAAGGCGCGTCCACTATCAACATCCCTGACACTGTGGGCTACAACGTGCCTGAACAGTATGCGGAGCGTATCCGTCAGTTGCGCGAACGCATTCCAAACTCCGACAAGGTGGTCTGGTCGGTGCATTGTCACAACGACCTCGGTTTGGCCGTGGCCAACAGTCTTGCCGCCGTAATGGCCGGAGCGCGTCAAGTTGAATGCACTATCAATGGTCTTGGCGAGCGTGCCGGCAACGCCGCGCTGGAGGAGATCGTCATGGCGGTGCATACGCGGCAGGATGTGTTTTCCTGTATCACCCGGATCGACACGACGCAGATCGTCGCCGCATCCAAGATGGTGTCCAGCATCACGGGATTTCCGGTGCAGCCAAACAAGGCGATTGTCGGTGCCAACGCGTTTGCTCACGAGTCGGGCATCCATCAGGATGGCGTATTGAAGCACCGCGAAACCTACGAGATCATGCGCGCCGAAGACGTGGGCTGGAACGCCAACAGACTGGTGCTCGGCAAGCATTCCGGACGTACGGCATTCAAGGCTCGCCTGAAGGAACTCGGTATCGAGGTCGAAAGCGAGCAGGTACTGAATGTGGCCTTCACACACTTCAAGGAACTGGCCGACAAGAAGCACGAAATCTTTGATGAAGACCTGCATGCACTGATGAATGACGAAATGGTTCTGGCGGACGATGAGCACTACAAGCTCGTTTCGTCGATGTTCCACTCCGAAACCGGCGAAGCGCCGCAGGCGAAGCTGACGCTTTCCGCCGGCGGTGCGGAGCAGCATGCGGAATCCAGCGGCAGCGGTCCGGTCGACGCAACCTTCAAGGCGATCGAGAGCGTGGCCGCGAGCGGTTCCGAACTGTTGCTCTACTCGGTCAATGCCATCACCACGGGTACCGATGCACAGGGCGAGGTGACGGTTCGCTTGTCGAAAGACGGCAGGATCGTGAATGGCCAGGGCGCAGACACGGATATCGTCGTGGCGTCAGCCAAGGCCTATATCAATGCGCTGAACAAGTTGTGTTCCGGACAGGAAAAGCTCAATCCGCAGCTTTGACGACCCTCGAGGGCGCGGATGCGCGGGCGTGGCCGAGGCACCCGGCGAACAGCACCATCGCCAGGGTAGTTTCGACCATCGCCAGTGCCTGGCTCAGGCCTTGGTCAGAAACTGCGCGCACCAGCCCTTCGGCGACATAGGCGAGGGCCAGCATGGATGTCCATTGGTGGGTGTAGCGCTCGCCGCGCAGGATGCCGAACAGCGGCAGCAGCAGGGGCAGAGCTTTCAAGGCCAGCATGGAGCCGCCGGGACGCAAGGGCGCCAGCCAAAGCTCCCAGGCAAGGCATAAAAATAGCAGGCCGACCAGGCTGGTCGATGTCAGCCGGTTGAACCAGGGATTCATTGAGCGAGCCTTCTCGCGGTCTCAGCCAGGCGGCGCCCCAAGGCGACGGCGAGCAGTTTTTCGTGCTCGCTGGGAGTCGTATCCCCGTTGCTGCCGCTGACATGGCTCGCCCCATACGGAGTGCCACCCTCGCGCGTTGCGGACAGTGCTGCCTCGGTGTACGGGATGCCAAGAATTATCATGCCGTGATGCAGGAGAGGCAGCATCATCGACAGCAAGGTGGATTCCTGGCCGCCGTGCATGCTTGTGGTAGACGTAAACACCGCAGCCGGTTTGCCTACCAATGCGCCCTTGAGCCACAGCCCGCTGGTGGAGTCGAGGAAGTACTTCAGCGGCGCTGCCATGTTGCCGAATCGGGTTGGACTACCTAGCGCGAGGCCGATGCATTCTTCGAGGTCGCCGGCCTCCACGTAGGGTGCGCCCTCATCCGGGATGCCGGCTTCCGTTGCTTCGCAGACGGCCGATACCTTCGGCACCGTCCGCAGGCGAGCGACGATCCCGGGCGTCTGTTCTATCCCGTGCGCGATGTGGCGCGCCAGTTCGCGTACCGAGCCGTGATGGCTGTAGTAAAGAACGAGAATCTCCCGCGTTGCACTTGCCTTCTGCATTTTTCGGCCTCCAGTAGAATCCGATTATATGTGGCTCCTGGCACCCTTTCGGCTGATCGCGCGCACGGCACGCCGTTTTCACGGCGAGCATTGCGTGCAGACCGCAGCCGCCCTGTCCTTTGCCACCTTGATCGGTCTGGTGCCAATGATTGCAGCGGCGTTTGCCTTGATATCGCTGCTACCGGTCGGTGTGGGTCTTGGCTTGGCGCTGGAGAAGTTTCTTCTGGCGAACCTGCTACCGGACAAGGCCGGCGTCATCATCGCGAAATACATTGGCCAATTTGCATCCCGCACAGGCCGGGTGACATTTTTCGGCGTAGCTGTGCTCGCGGCGACCGCACTGATGCAGATGCTGACCATAGAGCGGGCTTTCAACCAGATATGGCGGGTCAAGTCCGGTCGGCCGCTTTTGCGACGTCTGGCCATACACGGCCTTGCACTGCTGCTGGGGCCCCTGGTGTTTGGTGCCAGTCTCGCAGCGATCTCGTTTGTCGCCGGCGTGTCGCTCGGTGTCCTGGATGAGCCGTTCTGGGTTACGAACCTCGTAATCAGGGGTCTGTTGCCTTTCGCGTTCATGACGGTCCTGTTCGGACTGCTCTATTGGGGGGTGCCCAACAAACCGGTGAAGGCCTGGCATGCGATTTTCGGTGGAGCCATGGCCGCACTGGGCTTCGCCGGGCTGCAGAAGCTTTTCACGCTGTACATCGCTACTGGATTTACGGTCAATGCGGTCGTCTATGGGGCCTTCTCTGCCATTCCGGTATTTCTGGTCTGGCTCTACGCATCCTGGAGCGTCATCCTGATCGGCGCCCTGCTGGTCGCCGAGTTGCCGAACTCTGCCCGCGCCTAATGCGCCTTGGCGTTACGAATGAACTCGAATACTTCGATGCTGGAAGTTTCGATGAGGCTTCGATGCGGCATGCATTCGACCACCTGCAAGCGGGCTTCGTGTTCCTGCAGCAATGTGAACGGACGGGCGTTGTAGTCGCCCCGCACGGCCAGAATTGCTTCACTGCGGTTGAGCCCCGGCAGCGCCGGCAGAAGCAGGGCTGGAATTGGCGGCTCGGGATTGCGACTGGTCAAGGCTTGTATCCGCACCGGCTGTGCCGAAGGAGCCAGGACTTCCAGTCCCAATTCGACATGGCTGCTGCTCTTGCTGCGCGCCCAGCGCACCAGACAAATCTGCCACGCGGCTCCGGCACCGGTGCGCAAGCCCACGGCACAGCCGGGCACGATGCCAGTGATCTCCCCGACGACATGTGCGATCGCATAGCCTGAAGGGCTTTCGTTAAGCAGCGTCCAATCGCTGTAGGTCAGATCGCAGGCCGTGGATTTCGGCTCTTGTTGGGAGTCGGTCACCAGCGCTGTCCACAAGGTGCTCAGTTGCGTGCAGACCTCGACACGCAACGCCTGAGGGCGTCGGTTGAAGCTGCGTCGACGTGGTGCAGCCCAGCACTGGCGGGCCCTCTCCAGCGCGTTGCGGTAGTCGGCCCCGGCTGCCTGAAGTGGCAGTCCGAGTGCCGATGGCGGTATGCCGTCGTTCAATTGATCGAGATGCCTCGCCGCGAGATTGGCAAGCTCGCCAAAACGGAAATAAAGACAAGCCCCGCCTTCCGGCTGAAGACGCGCAAGGGGTACCGGCGGCTGGTCGAGATTGGCGTCAAGCCAGAACCAGTCTCCGGCCGCCTCAGGACGGATCATGTCAATTCTGGTTGCTGCAGAGTAAGTCTCCAGGTAGTCGGCAAGAAAGGCTATCTCGCGCGGGGCGAGGCCTTCCGGCTGTGCAGCGGTGAGCGCCAGCAAGGTCTTGAAACGGATGTCGATTGCGCCGACTTCGGCAGGCAGGGTCGACGTCGGGTCGACCGACTCATGGGCGCGATGATAGAGCGCCTGGGCGTTGCGCCAGAAGTTCATCGGCGTGGGGATCGAGATCAACAAGGTGGCAACGAACTGTCGCGACAGGTTGAAAAGCCCCTGCAGGCAGATTTGGGATCTGCTGCGATGAATGCGGGCGAGTTCCTGCGGGTCGGCGTCACCGGCCACCTTCAACCAGGTCTCACCCAACTCGGCGCGCAGGCCGATCAAGCCATGGGCGACCGTGCCGAGATGAATTGGCAAAGGCAGCTTGACGTCGAGCAGCATGGGAGTAAGTGCTTCGTCAATTCGTTCGGCGCGCTGCTGGAGTAGTTCGTCGATCTTGAGCCGGTGCAGGACCGGAAGTCCCAGCGAACCAATCGCCGCAATATGATTGCGCAAGGGCACCAGATCCAGCAGCGGATCGTCCTGCTTCGGCTCGGCGAGCCAGTCCAGTGCTTGCTGTAGCTGGATGGGCGGCGGAGGAGAGGTCTTCTTGCGGCGCATGGTGAGCAGAATGGCCTGGGATGATGCGTGATTCTAGTAGAATCCGGACGCATTTTCTTTTGTTGCATTGCGAGGAACTTCATATGACCAGCTTGCTTTCAGCCAAGCCCATCGAGCCGCAGGACCGCCTGATCGTTGCCCTTGATCTTCCGGATGTGGCTGCGGCACGAGCCCTGGTGACCGAGTTGGGTGACGCGGTGGTCTTTTACAAGATCGGCCTGGAACTGTTCATGACGGGGGGGTATTTCGAGTTCTTGCATTGGCTCACAGGCCAGGGCAAGAAAGTTTTTGTGGACCTGAAATTCTTCGATGTTCCCGAAACCGTGCGTTCGGCGGTGCGGGCGTTGGCAAGCAGCGGAGCCACATTTGCCACGATCCACGGCAATCAGGCCATCATGGAGGCCGCCGTGAAAGACAAGGGCGACCTGAAGATCCTGGCCGTCACGGTGCTGACCAGCCTTGATCGCGGGGACTTGGATGACCTGGGATTTTCCTGCGACGTGGACAAGCTTGTCCTGTCGCGCGCGCGCCGGGCCTTGGCGGCGGGAGTCGATGGCATCGTCTCGTCAGGCCTCGAGGCACCCATGATCCGGCGCGAACTGGGCGAAAAGCTGATGGTGGTGACTCCCGGCATTAGGCCCGTGGAGAACAAGCCGGTGGACGACCAGAAGCGCACCGTCGATGTGGCACAGGCCTTCAGGAACGGCGCCGACTACATCGTGGTCGGCCGTCCCATACGCCAGGCAGCGGATCCGCGCCAGGCGGCGCTCGGCATACAGCAGACCATACGCGAGGTGTTCTCCTTGCCCTGAGGCTGAAGTGTCGGGTCGGATTTCGGGGGGGAAGCACCCAAAAGTCGAACGCTACGCCTTGTTTTCTCCTGCTTTTTGAAATAAAATCGCCGGCTTTCCCGCTTTTCAAGAGAACACCATGGTTGTTATTCGTCTCGCCCGCAGCGGTGCCAAGAAGCGCCCTTTCTTCAATATGGTGGTGGCCGATTCGCGCAACCGCCGAGATGGCCGCTTCATTGAGCGCATCGGTTATTACAATCCAGTCGCCGCCGCGAACGAAACCGGACTGGTGATCAATACGGAACGTCTGGCGTACTGGCAGGGGCATGGTGCGCAGTTGTCGCCCACGGCCGCGCGTCTGGTCAAGCAGGCAGCGGCGCCAAAGGCCGCCTAAGTCGCATGATCGTTTTGGGGCGCATTGTCGCCCCGTTCGGTGTTCACGGCTGGTTGCGGGTCCATCCCTTCGGCGATGATCCCGAGGCGTGGCGGAAGATGCCGCAGTGGTGGCTTTCCTCTGACGTTGAGGCGCCGGACGAACGCTGGAAGGCGCATGACCTGGAAGCCGTCAAGATTCACGGCGACGGCGTCGTGGCAAAGCTTGCCGGCATTGATGATCGGGATGCGTCGGAAGCGCTGGGCAACGTGTATTTCGGGGCGCCGCGCGAGGCTCTGCCGCCACCGGAGCCAGATGAGTATTACTGGACTGACTTGATCGGTCTGGCGGTAGTGAATATGCAGGACCAGCAGTTGGGTCGGGTCAAGTCCTTGATCGAGACCGGTGCGAATCAGGTGCTGGTGGTAGTGGACGGCGAGCGTGAAAGATTGCTGCCGTTTGTCGAACACGTAGTAAAGGCGGTGGATGTTCCGGGAGGAACCATCCGCGCTGATTGGGATAGCGACTGGTGAGCTTGCGCTTCGATGTCATCACGCTGTTCCCCGAGATGTTTGCGGCGCTCACGGCATCGGGAATTACCCGGCGCGCGCTGGATCGGGGACTGTGGCAGATCGAATGCTGGAACCCTCGGCAGTGGACGCAGGATGTGCATCGGACGGTGGATGACCGGCCTTATGGCGGTGGCCCCGGGATGGTGATGATGGCCTCGCCGCTGGAGCAGGCGATAGGTGCGGCAAAAGCGGCGGCAAAAGTCGGCGCTGGCGGGACGGCGAAAGTGATTTATCTTTCACCGCAGGGCGCGCGGATTGACCAGCGGCGTGTGGTGGAACTGGCGGCAAGCGACGGGGCGATTCTGCTCTGTGGCAGGTACGAAGGCATTGATGAGCGCTTGATCGAGCGCTGCGTGGATGAGGAACTGTCGCTGGGCGATTTCGTTGTTTCCGGCGGTGAACTGGCGGCGATGGCCTTGATGGATGCCTGCATCAGGCAATTGCCGGGTGCGTTGAATGATGAGGCTTCGGCGGTGGAGGATTCATTTGCCGCAGGCTTGCTGGACTGTCCGCACTACACGCGGCCAGAGTTGTACGAAGGATGTGCGGTGCCGGATGTACTGTTGTCCGGCAACCACGAAAGAATCCGGCGCTGGCGCATGAAACAGGCGCTGGGGCGGACGTGGCAAAGGCGCCCTGATCTTCTTGAGGGCAGGGCGTTAAGTAGCGAAGAGGCCGACCTGCTGGAGGAGTTCCAGCGGGAAGGTAAATAGAAACGGCACGCATCAGGACGGTGAATCAGTCCTGCTCTGGGCGCAAGGTTGGCGGGTGTTATCCGCAGCCATAAATGATGGAGTAAAGCAATGAACCTGATCCAGCAACTCGATAACGAAGAAATCGCCCGACTGGGCAAGACCATTCCCGCGTTCGCGCCCGGCGACACCGTGATCGTCAATGTGAACGTGGTCGAAGGCGATCGCAAGCGTATTCAGGCCTTCGAAGGCGTGGTCATCTCCAAGCGCAATCGTGGCCTCAATTCGAACTTCATCGTGCGCAAGATTTCGTCCGGTGAAGGCGTCGAGCGCACCTTCCAGACCTACTCGCCGCTGATTGCGAGCATCGAGCTGAAGCGTCGCGGCGACGTGCGCCGCGCCAAGTTGTATTACCTGCGTGATCGCTCCGGCAAGTCGGCGCGCATCAAGGAAAAACTTACGCGCAAGGCTTGATTCGACGCCTTGCCGATACAATGAAAAGGGCCGCCCGGCATGCCGGACGGCCCTTTTCATTGGGAAAGCGCGAAGATCAATAGCGTTTCTTGTTGCTCTCGATCAGGGCATAGGCCGAGTGGTTGTGGATCGACTCGAAGTTCTCGCTTTCGACCACATAGGCGTCAATCCGCGGATCGGCATTGAGGGCGCCGGCCACGTCACGTACCAGGTCTTCGACGAACTTCGGGTTGTCGTAGGCGCGTTCGGTGACGTACTTCTCGTCGGGGCGCTTCAGCAGGCCGTAGAGTTCGCATGAGGCTTGGGTTTCGGCCATGCGAACGATATCCTCGATCCACACCAACTGGTTGGTCGTGGCGGAAATCGTTACGTGGGAACGCTGGTTATGTGCGCCGCGGTCGGAGATTTTTTTCGAGCAGGGGCATAGGCTGGTGACCGGCACCACGACCTTGATGGTTTGCCGATAGCGGCCTCCATCGACGATTTCACCAATGAAAGTGACCTCGTAATCCATCAAACTCTTGACCCCGGAGACAGGTGCGGTCTTGTTGATGAAATAGGGGAAGCTCATTTCGAGATGGCCGGTGGCGGCCTCCAGCCGGGTCACCATTTCCCGCAACATGGTCTCGAAGCTCTCGACCGAGATTTCATCTTCGTGGGCGTTGAGAATCTCGACGAAGCGAGACATGTGGGTGCCCTTGAAGTTGTGGGGCAGTCCGACATACATGTTGAACGTGGCGATGGTGTGGCGCACGCCGCCACTCTTGTCCAGGACCTTGAAAGGATGACGGATATCCTTGATGCCGACTTTGTTGATCGGCAGCTGGCGTGAATCCTCGCTGTTCTGGACGTCTGCAATCACTGATTTTTCAGGTGGAGCCATGGGATCCCTGCAATTCATGTTGTTTCTCGGCTTTGGGTGAAGTTCAGAAGCGAACTATACCATTATCCGACTAATTTACTCAACTAATAGTTTCCAGCGCGAGTCTTGCGGTCACGCTGCGCACGATGCCGACATCGTCAAGGCCGGCTTCCGCCAATAGCAATGCCGAATCGCCATGATCAATGAACCTGTCCGGCAGACCCATACGCAGCAAAGGCGTCCGCAGACCCGATGCCTCCAGAGCGCGTGCGACCTCTGCGCCGGCGCCGCCGATCAGGGCGTTTTCCTCGATAGTCACCAACAGTTCGTGGTTGGCGGCAAGTTGGCATACCAGCTCGGTGTCCAGCGGCTTCACGAAGCGCATATTAGCGACCGTGGCATCGAGTGTTTCGCCGGCCTTCAGCGCCGGCGTGAGCATGGGCCCAAAGGCCAGGAGGGCCACCCGCTTGCCGTTTCGCCTGAGTTCCCCTCGTCCCACCGGCAGGGTTTCGAGTCCTGGCTCCATTGTCGCCCCAGGCCCGCTGCCGCGCGGGTAACGCACTGCACTCGGACCGTTGAGCGTGAAGGCGGTGGAGAGCATCTTGCGGCATTCGTTCTCGTCGCTCGGCGTCATCACCACCATGTTGGGAATGCAGGTGAGATAGGAAAGATCAAACGCACCGTTGTGCGTCGCGCCGTCGGCGCCGACCAGCCCGCCGCGGTCGATGGCGAACACCACCGGCAGATTCTGCAAGGCGATGTCATGAATCAGCTGGTCATAGGCGCGCTGCAGAAACGTAGAGTAAATGGCCACCACCGGCCTCAGGCCCTCGCAGGCAAGTCCGCCGGCAAAGGTCACCGCATGCTGCTCCGCGATGCCGACGTCGAAATAGCGCCGGGGAAATTCGTTGGCGAAGCGGACCATGCCGGAACCCTCGCGCATCGCCGGCGTGATGCCAATCAGGCGCGGATCGGCCAGAGCCTGATCGCACAACCAGTCGCCAAACACCTGCGTGTAAGTCGGCCGGCCCGACCCCTTGCCCTGCTCAATGCCGTTGGCGGCGTCAAATTTGCCGACTCCGTGGTAAAGAATCGGGTCCGCCTCGGCAAGCTTGTAGCCTTGACCCTTGCGCGTGATGACATGAAGAAATTGAGGTCCCTTCAGCTTGCGTAGATTGAGCAGCGTGGGAATCAGCGCATCGAGGTCATGGCCGTCGATGGGGCCGATATAGTTGAAGCCGAGCTCCTCGAACAGGGTACCCGGCGAGATCATGCCCTTGACGTGCTCCTCGACGCGATTGGCGAACTCCAGCACAGTGGGCATCGAGGCCAGCACCTTTTCTCCGGCGCGCCGCGCGGCATTGAAGGTGCCTCCAGACAGCAGGCGCGCCAGATATTTGTTGAGCGCGCCGACTGGCGGCGAGATGGACATGTCATTGTCGTTGAGAATCACAAGCAGGTTGGCATCGATCACGCCTGCGTTGTTGAGGGCTTCGAACGCCTGGCCTGCAGACATTGCTCCGTCACCGATGATCGCCGCCACACGGCGCTCCTCACCCCTGTTGCGCGCGGCCACAGCCATGCCCAGCGCGGCCGAAATCGAGGTTGATGAATGCCCGACGCCGAAGGTGTCGTACTCGCTTTCGATTCGGCGCGGAAAGCCCGAAACGCCATCCTTCATGCGCAGGCGCTCCATGCCGGCGCGTCTGCCGGTCAGTGCCTTGTGCGGATAGGTTTGGTGACCCACGTCCCACACCAGACGATCCGATGGCGTGTCAAACACGTAATGCAATGCGACGGTTAGTTCTACGGTGCCGAGGTTGGACGAAAGATGCCCTCCCGTTTTGGATACCGACTCGAGCAGAAAGGCGCGCAGTTCATCAGCCAATTGGGGCAGCTGGTCGCGCTCCAGCGCGCGCAGGTCCGCCGGGGAATCAATCTTGTCGAGGAGGGGGTAGGTCATCAAAAGGTCCGCTCGACAATGAAGTCGACAAGTTCGTGCAGGCGAGCGGCTGACTCACCGAATGGGGCCAGGGCGTCGTGAGCGTCCTGTCTGAGTTTGCTGGCCATGGCTTTGGCTTCGCTGGCGCCGAGGATGTTGACATAGGTCGGCTTGTTCTGGGCGGCGTCCTTGCCGGCGGTCTTGCCCAATGTTGCCGTGCTGGCCTCCGCGTCGAGGATATCGTCAACCACCTGGAATAGCAGCCCGATGCGATTGGCGAAGTGCCCGAGATGTTCGAGGGCATCAGGTGGAGCTTCACCACAATGGGCTCCGAGCAGCACCGCAGCGCGGATCAACGCACCGGTTTTGCGTATGTGCATGAATTCGAGCTCGCTGATCGTCAGCTGTTCACCCACGGCGGCGAGGTCGATGGCCTGACCCCCGGCCATCCCGCGCGACCCGGAGGCGACTGCCAGGAGATGCAGCATGTCGAGTTGTCGGGTGGCGGCGATTCCGGCAAGACGATTGGAAAGAATCTGAAATGCATGGGTCTGCAGGGCATCGCCGACCAGAAGGGCGGTCGCCTCGTCAAATTGGACGTGGCAGGTCGGCTTGCCGCGACGCAGGACGTCGTCGTCCATGCAAGGCAGGTCGTCATGTACCAGCGAATAGGCATGGATCAGTTCGACGGCGATGGCCGGGGCGTCAACTACGCCGGGATCCGCTTCAAAAAGCGAGGCAGCGGCATGGCATAGCAGGGGGCGCACACGCTTGCCGCCGCCGAGTACCGAGTAGCGCATCGCCTCGTGCAAGCGTGCTGGCGCCAAGCCGGGCGATGGCAGGGCAGCGTCCAGGGCTGATTCAGTGCGCTGCTGGATGCCGGACATCCAGGTCGAGAAGTTCATGAGCGGTTCAGTCGTCCAGTTCAGCGACGGTCTCCGGAACGAACTCGTGCAGCCCGTTTGCGTCCAGGATGCGTATCTGTTGCTCCGCAGCGGTCAGCGTTTCCTGACATTGGCGCAACAGGACTACGCCCCGCTGGTAGGCGTCCAGGGCGTCCTGCAACGGCATCTGACCGGCCTCCATCGCAGTGACGATGCTCTCCAGTTCGGTGAGAGCGCTTTCAAACGAAGGGGGTTGGGCGGTTGCTGAATCTGTGTCGGGAGCAGGGTTCGGGAGTTTGGCCATGAGTGGAGCCTTGGCCGGAAGCGCTGACCAGTGGCAAGGTAAAAGTATAAAAATAGCCTAAGGTGCGCCCTCTGGTCAAATTGGCTACAATTATACCGTCGGCTTCGTACCGGCGGTATCTCAGTCCTGACGGGTCTTTCCGTCAATTTCCGGTTTCCGGGTAAACCCTCTTGGAGGTTGGGAATCATGTCTGATGTCGGCGCCCGCGCACTCCTCTCTCCGGGGGCGTCGCAGTTTCCGGTGGAGTGGTACTTCGATGAAAAGCTCTTCGAACAGGAGAAGAAGCTGATCTTCGATGCCGGACCGGGCTATGTCGGCCATGAATTGATGGTTCCCGAGGTTCACGACTATCGCTCGCAGGAGTGGCACGACCACGCGCGACTGGTGGTACGCCAGCCCGACGGCCACTACGAGATGTCCAATGTCTGTCGCCATCGGCAGGCGATCATGCTGCAAGGCGCCGGTAACGCGAAGAACATTGTCTGCCCGATCCATCGCTGGACCTACGATGCCGGCGGCGCGCTTGTCGGTGCGCCGCACTTCCCGGCCAATCCCTGTCTCAATCTCGCCAAGCAGAAGCTCGAGAACTGGCAGGGGCTGCTGTTCAAGGGGCCGCGCTCGGCCAATGCAGATCTGGCCGGCATGAAGGTCGCCAGTGAACTCGGTTTCGAAGGCTACAAGCTCGATCATGTCGAACTGCACCAGTGCAACTACAACTGGAAAACCTTCATCGAGGTGTATCTCGAGGACTATCACGTCGTGCCTTATCACCCCGGACTCGGTGGATTTGTCACCTGCGACGATCTGACCTGGCAGTTCGGCGACTGGTATTCGGTGCAGCGTGTCGGCGTCACTTCCCTGGCCAAGCCCGGCTCGGCCACCTATCAGCGCTGGCACAAGGCCGTGCTCGACTACTACAACGGCGAGTTGCCGAAGCATGGCGCGATCTGGCTTACCTATTATCCGAACATCATGGTCGAGTGGTATCCCCATGTGCTGGTGGTGTCGACCCTGGTGCCGCAGGACGTGGACAAGACCCTGAATGTGGTCGAGTTCTATTATCCCGAGGACATCGCCCTGTTCGAACCTGAGTTCATCAAGGCGGAGCAGGCCGCCTACATGGAAACGGCGATCGAGGACGACGACATTGGCGAGCGCATGGACCGCGGCCGTCGCGCCCTGATGAAGCAGGGGCGCAGCGAAGTGGGTCCCTATCAGTCGCCCATGGAAGACGGCATGCAGCACTTCCATGAGTTCTATCGGCGCGTGATGGCCGAGCACCTCTGAATCGGGAGAACTGACACGGGCGCTGGCCAACGGCCAGCGCCCGTTTTGCTTTCTTATGCAGTCACTCTGGATGATCGCGGCAAGCCTGTTGTTTGCTTGCATGGGCGTCTGCGTAAAGCTGGGTTCGGCACAATTTTCAGCTGCGGAACTGGTGTTCTGGCGGGGCTTTGTCGCCACGCTGCTCATTGGCACCTACATTCTGGTTCGCCGGCTCCCATTGGCAACACGGCATGCGCGAACCCATGTCGCAAGAGGCTTGGCGGGGTTCGTTTCGCTGGTGATGTACTTCTACGCGATAAGCTTGATTCCGCTCGCGGCGGCGGTGACGCTGAACTATACGTCGCCACTGTTTCTGGCGCTGCTGCTGGTGCTATGGCTGAAGGAACCAGTCCGGCGCGGATTCTGCGGAGTGCTGGCAGCGGGGTTCGTTGGCGTGATTTTCCTGCTGCAGCCCACCTTTGAGCGTGACCAGTGGCTGGGCGCCGTGTTCGGCTTGGGCTCGGGGATAATTTCCAGTGTCGCCTATCTCAACGTGAGGCGCCTTGGCGAACTCGGCGAGCCCGAATGGCGTACGGTGTTCTACTTTTCCGCCATGGCGGCGCTGGGTGGTTTGCCCTGGATGCTGGCTTCCAGTCCTTTCCATGCGATCGATCAGCGTGGCTGGCTGTTGCTGCTGGGAGTGGGGGGCTTTGGCGTACTGGCCCAGCTTTGCATGACTGCAGCCTACAAACGCGGCAAGACGCTGGTTTCCGCGAGCCTCGCGTACAGCACCGTCGTCTTTTCGAGCATTTTTGGAATGCTGCTGTGGGACGAGACCCTGCCCTGGCAGGCTTGGGCGGGTGTAATCCTGATTGTTGCCAGCGGGCTGTTAGCCACCGCCCTGTCGGGCCGAGTGGGTAGCACGACGGTTGCCGACTGAGGGGTATTCGGATATCGGCCGAGCAGGCTTGCCGGTATCCATAAAGTTATAGGGTGCCGTAAGATGGCGCGTTACTTCTCAACTTGAACATAAGCCTCTCCATGTCATCAAGCCCGGACGCCGATCAGGCATCCAACATTCAGCTGCTGGATCGCTTCTACGGCATGTTCCTGGCGGTGGGAGTCGCCTTCCTGACAGTCGGCGTGCCTTTCGTTTTCTATCGAAAGGCGGCTTCCGCTGTGGCCTGCGTAATTCTGATCGGGTTGGTAAGTGTCGCCTGGCGGATGAGCCGCAAGGGGCAGCCGGAGAAGTCCCTGCTGTTGTTCGCCGGTGGCATGTGGCTGATCCTGATGGCCCTGATCTTCGGCGGGCTGCCGCCGATCACCACCGCAACCATGCTGGCCATAGCCGTCATGCTCTCCGTAGTCGTCAGCATTCGGGCCGGGGCAATCTACAGCGGCACTTACATGCTGGCCTGGCTCGCCTACGTAGTGTCGGGCATGCTGGGCATGGCGCCGGAACCCTATTTCATAGGGAAGCCGATAGTGTCCTGGTTCATCGGGCTCCTCTCAATCTGGCTGGTGCTGTTGCCTATCCCGACCCTGATTCGCAACATGCGGGCGGCGCTCTCGTTGCAGCGAGCCACACTGGAGGCGGCGTCCGATGGAATTCTGGTCATCGACGACCAGAGGCGCGTGGTCACCTACAACGCGCAGTTTGCCAGCCTGTGGCGACTTCCCGCAGACCTCCTGGCGGCGGGCGACGACAAGGCATTGATGGGATTCGTGCTCGACCAGATGGATGATCCGCAGCAGTTCATCCAAAAAGTGAATGAACTCTACGAACGGCCCGATGCGTCTTCGGCAGATACGCTGCAATTCAAGGATGGGCGGGTTTTTGAGCGTTACTCCCAGCCCCAGCGAATGGATGGCCGAGTTGCCGGACGGGTGTGGAGCTTCCGCGACGTGACTGAGCGCACTACGGCGGAACGGGCGCGACTTGAAAGCGAAGTGCTGAAGACATCAGTACTGACGCATGCCGCCTATGCAATCATCGCTACCGATCCGCAGGGAATCATCACGGTATTCAATCCTTGTGCCGAAGTCTTGCTGGGCTATCGCGCGCAGGAGGTGATCGGAAAGCAGACCCCGGCCCTGTTCCACGATCCTGATGAAGTTCGCCGCCACGCTGAGGTACTGTCGAAGGAGTTGGGCGAGATTGTCGTGCCGGGGTTCGATGTATTTGTCATCAATACTCGTGAAACCCGGGCACCCGACGAGAATGAATGGACTTACATCCGAAAGGATGGACGGCAGATTCCGGTGCTTCTTTCGGTGACGGCGTTCACCGATGCGGATGGGAACATTTCCGGCTACCTCGGGGTTGCTACGGATATCACTGAGCGCAAGCAGGCGGCAGCGAAACTTGCCGAGAGCCAGCAGCGCATGGAGCTGGCGCTGGCCGGCGCGGATCTGGGCTTGCTGGATTGGGATATTGCCACCGGGCGGTTTGTGCAGAACGAACGTTTTCTCGAGATGCTGGGCTATGCGAAAGACGAACTTCAGATCGACTCTCAGGTATTTGACTGGCTGATTCATCCGGCTGATCGCCCTCAGGTGCGCGCCGCTCTCGCGTCTCACATCAAGGGCGAAACGCCCGGTTATGAGGCTGAGCACCGGAGCCGCCACAAGGATGACCACTGGGTATGGATACTCGCGCGCGGCAAGGTGGTCGAGCGGGATGCGGACGGTCGTGCGCTGCGCATGGTCGGCACCGTCCTCGACATTTCGGAGCGCAAACAAACCGAGGCGGCGCTCAAGGCCCGCGAGGCGCGCCTGGCAAACCTCATCGGCTCGCTGCAGGAGTTGGTGTTTGTGGTCGACACGGAGGGACGGATCACCGAATACCACCTGCCGGCGTCCTTCGACTTTCCCGTCGGCGTCGAAGCCGCCATGGGGAACTACTTCGCGGACTCGTTGCCGGATCAGTTATCGGACTTCGTCGCGGAGGCGATGGTCGGCATCTTTGCCGATGGACAGGCGCGCACTCGCGAGCTCATGATACTTGTAGACGACAGGAAACATTTCTTCCATGTCACCATGAGCCAGTTGTCCGGCTCGGGAAAGTACGCGAGCGGTTTCCTGGCTTTGGTCAGAGACGTCAGCGAACGCAAGCGCGCCGAGCAGGAGCAGCGGATCGCCGCCATCGCCTTCGAATCGCAGGAGGGCATGGCAATCACCGATGCCAACGGGGTGATTCTGAGAATCAACAATGCATTCACGGAAATCACCGGCTACACGGCACAGGAGGCTATCGGGCAGAGAACCACGTTGCTGAGTTCCGGGCGTCACGACAAGGAATTCTACGAGGTGATGTGGCGGGCAATCGCCAAGAACGGTTCGTGGCAGGGCGAGATCTGGAACCGCCGCAAGAACGGCGTGATATACCCCCAATGGCTCACCATCACCGCCGTGAAGGCGGACGATGGAGTTGTCACCCACTATGTTGGAACGCAGGTCGACATCACCGAGCGCAAGGAAGC
>JBIJDI010000031.1:0-13001 GCA_044344235.1 Sulfuritalea sp.
TGTCGTGCTGTCCCACGGCCGCATTGCCGAGATCGGCAGCCACGCCGAACTGCTGGCTGCCGGCGGCCTCTATGCCAGCCTTTACCGGCTTCAGTTCGCGGAGGCTGTCTGAAGATACTTCACACGGAGGCTTCCTGTGGCTGGGGCGGCCAGGAAATCCGCATCCTCGAAGAGTCGCGCGGCCTGATCGGTCGCGGACACGAGGTCACCGTGGTCTGCCCGGCGCATGCGCGGATGACGGCCGAGGCGGCGCGCTTCGGCGTGCCGGTGGTGTCGCTCCCCATCGAGTTCAAGACCATCGCCGGATTCAGCACGCTGCGTAGCTATCTGATGAACCACGCGCCGGACGTGGTGAATACCCACAGCTCGGCCGATTCGTGGCTGACGGGTCTGGCCTGCGCCACGCTCACGAATCCGCCAGCCATCGTGCGCACCCGCCACATCTCGGCGCCGGTGTCGGGCAATCCGTTCAACCGCTGGCTTTACCGGCAAGCGAAAGCCGTGGTCACCACCGGCGAAAGCCTGCGTCGGCATCTGCTGGAAACGCTCGGCCTCGACCCGGCGCGCGTGGCCTCGGTTCCCACCGGCATCGACATCGAGCGCTTCGCCCCTGCGGACAAGACCGCCGCCAAGATTGCGCTCGGGCTCGATCCGCAACACAAGCACCTCGGCATCGTCGCCACGCTGCGCAGCTGGAAGGGACACCTGTTCCTGCTCGAAGCCTTCGCGCAATTGAAGCGGCCCGACCTGTACCTGCTGATCGTCGGCGAAGGCCCGATGCGCGAACCGATCGAGGAAAGGATTGCGGCCCTTGACATAAGCTCGCGCGTCACACTCGCCGGCCAGCGCAGCAACCCCGAACACTGGCTGCAGGCCATGGATGTCTTTTGTCTGCCGTCATACGCCAACGAAGGCGTGCCGCAGGCGATCCTGCAGGCAATGCTCTGCGGCCTGCCCATCGTCACCACGCCGGTGGGGGCGATACTCGAAGCCGTCAGCGACGGAGTCACAGCGCTGGTGGTGGCGCCGAAAGATGCCGCTGCCCTGGCAGGTGCCATCGCTCGACTGCTCGACGACGACAACCTCGCCGCCCGACTCGGCGCCGCCGCTCGCCGTCGCGCCAGCGACGACTTTTCGCGGGAAGCTATGCTCGACCGCATGGAACAGTTGTTTACCGGAGCCTGCTCGCATGTCTAATTGCCTGTCACAAGTAATTCAACAGGGGGAGGCCCGCTGCGATGAGTTTCGCCGCCTGGTAGAGGGAGTCCCCTACGAACGCAAAGGCATTCTCAACTCGGAAATGTTCTTTTTCTGGCTCTGCGCCCAGACGATCAAGCCGAAAAGGGTTCTCGAATCGGGTCGCGCCCGGGGCCAAAGCACCCTGATTCTTGCCCGCTGCTTCCCCGATACAGAGATCATCAGCGTCGAGTACGACCGTAATTCACCTGATGTGCCCGTGGCGGAATCGCGGTTGAAGGGTGAGGCCAACGTCAAACTGCTGTTCGGCGACGCCACCCGTCTGTTGCAAGACATGGCGCAACCCGGCGACGTCGCCCTGATTGATGGACCCAAGGGTTTCCGTGGTGTCCGCTTCGCTCTCAATCTGCTCGGTAGCGGCGGTCTGCCTCTCGTTTTCGTGCACGATACCGGGCCGGGGACAGCCGAGCGGCAATTCCTCAATCGCGTCCTGCCCGCCGTCCGCCACAGCGACGAGCCGGAACTCGTCAAGCACAGCCACATGCTCGACGACGAGGAGGCATGCGGCATTCCCGCCGCACACCGCTACGCCGCAAGCAAGGGTCGCCCCGGTTACGGTTACGGTCTCGCCTGTCTGGTGCGCGATCCCGCAGCCAACTATGGCCTGTTACGATTCAGGGCAGGGCTTGCGGGCTTTTATCGGCGCTTCTCGAAGGAATCTGCGGTCAATGGCTGAATTGAACTGGACTACCGTTTCCGACGACCCCAACAACAGCGAAGCGAAGCAGGCGGTTCGTACCTGGCTGAGGCGGGCACAACGGATACACACCGATACCGATCTGCTTGGCCATATCGAGAACCTGGTGCGTGGCAAGCGTGCGCTCGACATCGGCGTCGTCTCCCACAGCGCGCGCTACTTCGACCTGCCGGACTGGCGCCACGGGCGCATCAACAAAGCGGCTTCGTATTGCATTGGTATCGATATCCTCGAACCGCTGGTAAATGAACTCAACAGCCGCGGCTTCAACGTGCGCTGCGTCGATGCCACTTCCGCGGCTGACATGGGCGAGCGCTTCGACGTGGTCTTCATCGGCGACGTGGTCGAACATGTGGACAACGCCGTGCTGCTGCTCAAGTTCGCCGCACGCCATCTCGCTCCTGGCGGACGACTCTTCGTCACCACGCCGAATCCGTTCTCGCGCAAGTTCTTTCGCCAGTTCAAACGCGATGGCGTAATGGTGGTGAATCTCGACCACGTCGCTTGGATAACGCCGACCCTGGCCATGGAGCTGGGTCGTCGCGCCGGCATCGCGCTGGCCGCCTACCACCTGGTCAAGCGCATCTCTCCGCTGGCACTGACCGTGAAGCGGTTGATCGGCTGGCGTCTGGAGCCGGTGGAATTCTCCTTCCCTGACTACCTGTATGAGTTCGCCCGGCGCGACTGAGGCTCTCCCGTCGCCGAAGTCGTGCCTGTTCATCAACGTCGCACGCATTGGTGACACCTTGTTCGCCACGCCGGCGATGCGGGCCGTCGCTGCCGCCTATCCGAACTGCCGCATCGACGCACTAGCGCACCCGAAGCGGGCAGAAGTTCTTGCCGGCCTTCCTTTTCTGAACAGTCTCGGAACCATCACAAAAACCAGTGCGCCCTGGCGCGGACGGTTCGGCGGTCATCGCTACGACTATGCCTTCGCCTACGGCAATGACGAGCCGTTGATCGCTTACGCCTTGCGTGTCGCCAAGCGAGTGGTTGCCTTCCGGCAAAAAAATGACGCCATCAATCTTGCGCTCTATCGCTGCGTGGAGGAGCCCGCGCTACTGACAATGCACGCGGTCTCGCAACGCCTGCTCCTGACGGACGCCGCCGGCATCGCTCCCGCCGCCAGGCGAATCGCCTACCAACCCACTCCCGGCGAAAGGGAGTGGGCAAGAACGAGGCTCGCGGCCGACATCCCCGCCGGCGGCGCGCCGCTGGTCGGACTGCATGTCGCCACCTTCCCGATGAAAACCTTTCGACGCTGGCCGATCGAATGTTTTGCCGGTTTGGCGGAAAGGATCTCCGCCACCTGGCCACACGCCCATTTTCTGATCTACGGCGGCGATGAGGAACCGGAGCGCGTGCGCTGGCTCAAGGACCGGCTGGCGGAACGGGCGACGCTTTATGCGGGAACACTGAGCCTGCGGGAAACTGGTGCCCTGATGAGCCTGACCGATCTTTATGTAGGCTTGGACACGGGTCCGACCCACATCATGAGCGCCTTCGACATACCCCTGGTGACGCTGCATCATTGCCGCATTCCCGGCAGGTATGTGGCGCCGCTCGACCATCCGCGCGGCGAAGCGATCGACCACCCGCGGCTTGGTTGCGGCAATTGTACGGATGACGCGCCGATGTCCGAAATCACGGTCGACATGGCGATGGCGGCGGTATGCCGGGTCCTGGCCGACCGCAGGTTCGGTCCTTCATGAAGTTTGCGTTTTTCACCACCAACCTCGCCGGCGGCGGCGCCGAAAAGGCGCTGACCAAGATTGCGAGCGGCTTGGTCGGGCGCGGCCACGAAGTGGATTTCATCGTCTGCGAGGATGCCGGGCACTATCGGCCGCCCGCCGGCTGCAGCTTTCATGCATTGGCCGGACACGCCAGCCACGGCTGGCTGGGCAAGCGGCGGCTGGCCTGGCGCCTGCAGCGGCTGCTGGCATCACGCCCGCACGACCTGCTGGTGTCGACCCTGCCCTTTGCCGACGAGGTCGCGGCGCTGGCCCGCGCGCCGCGCCACGTCTGCCGCATCGCCAACACGCTATCGGCCGAACTCGCACGACTGCCGGCCGCCAGGGCCGAGCGGCGCGCAGCGCGCTATCGCAAGCTCTATGGCTCACGTCAGCTGGCGGCGGTGTCGCAGGGCGTGGCCGACGATATGCATTCGCACTTCGACGTCGAGGCCGGGCGCGGGCGCGTCATCGCCAATCCCTTCGACTTCGCCGCAATCCGTGCCTTGTCCGCCGAGCCCTGCCCGGCGCGCCCGGTCGCACCCTATATCCTGCATGTCGGCCGCTTTGCCGCGCAGAAGCGCCATGATCTGCTGCTCGCCGCCTTTGCAAGCTTGGACCTGCCGCACACGCTGGTATTGCTGACGCCGCCCGACGCGAGACTTGCAGCACTGATCGCGCAACATGGTCTTGCGCACCGTGTCACCATCGCCGATTTTCAGGCCAATCCGTATCCGTGGATGGCGGGCGCCGACCTGCTGGTGCTGTGCTCCGACCACGAAGGCCTGCCCAATGTGCTGATCGAAGCGCTGGCCTGCGGCACTCGTGTGGTCAGCACCGACTGCCCTTCCGGTCCGCGCGAAATTCTCTGCGGCGAACTCGCGCAGGGGCTGGTGCCATGCAACGACGCGGCAGCGCTGGCGCAGGCGATGCGGACGGCGCTCGCAGCGCCGAAGCCCGGTCCCGACGGCGTCGCCGCCGCGCTGGCTCCATACGATGCGGAGCGAGCGTTGGACGCCTGGGAAGCGCTGGCGCGGGAGACTTCCTGATGTGCGGCATCCTGCTCGCCGTTGGTGGCGCCTTCCGCGCCAATTTCGCCGCCGCGCTGGCGGCGCTGAAATCGCGCGGCCCCGACGCCAGTGAAGTACTGGCGCACGGCGATGCCCTGCTCGGCCATGCGCGCCTTGCCGTGATCGACGTTGCCGGCGGACGCCAGCCGATGACCGCCGCCAACGGCCGCCTGGCCATGGTCTACAACGGCGAGATCTACAACTTTGTCGCCCTGCGCCGCGAACTCGAAGCGGCGGGCCACGCCTTCCACACGCGCTCCGACAGCGAGGTGCTGCTCACCGGCTACCTGCACTGGGGCGAAGCCGTGGTGCGCAAGCTCGACGGCATGTTCGCCTTCGCCATTCACGACGCGCAGGACGGTAGCGTGTTCCTCGCCCGCGATCGGCTCGGCATCAAACCGCTGTTCTGGGGCGAGCGCGCCGGGAACCTGGTCGCCGCCTCGACGCTGGCGCCGTTTTTTGCGCTGACCGCCTTCCCGAAAAAGCTCGACGCAGAAGGCCTGCGCGACTACCTCGCCTTCCAGACGCCGCTGGCGCCACGCACCCTGGTGCGCGACATCCACGCCCTGCCGCCGGGAGCTTGCCTGACGTGGAAAGTCGGCGCTGGCGGTACGGCGCAGCAGTGGTGGACGATTCCCGACGCGACGGAATGCGCACCCGATCATGAAATGCTGGTCGCCGAAACCGACGCTCTGCTGGCACAGGCGGTCAAGGACCAACTGGTCGCCGATGTGCCGCTGGGCGCCTTTCTTTCCGGCGGCATCGACAGCAGTCTGGTCGTTCATTACATGGCAAGGGCTGGCGCCAAACCGTTGAAGACCTTCAGCGTGCGCTTCGCCGAAGCCGGCTTCGACGAGAGTCCGGCGGCGCGCGCCGTCGCCGAACAATATGACACCGAGCACCATGTCCTCGATGCGCCGCAACTGACCCCCGACACGCTGGCCGCCGCGCTCGCCGATCTCGACCAGCCGCTGGCCGACCCCGCCTACGTCCCCACCTGGGCGCTGTCGCGCCTCACCCGGCAACATGTCGCCGTGGCTCTGTCGGGCGACGGCGGCGACGAACTCTTCGGCGGCTATCCGCGCTTTCTCGACACCGCCGACCGCCATCCGGACAGCGCTTCCAAGCGCGTGCTGCGTAGCATGCTGCGGCATGGCCTCGCACCGGCGAGCCTGACCCGGCGCGCGCTGGCGGGACCGGAACTGCTGCTCTACCAGCGCGTCGAGCTCGGCGATTACCCCGGCAGCCGCAAGGATCTGCGCCGCTACCTGGCACCCGAGTTGGCCGCCGCCTCTCGACCGCAAGCCACGATGGAGTTGTGGCGCGAGCTTGCGTCACGCCATGGCGGCTACGACCGCGGCGCGCTGCTGCGGGCCGACCTGTGGACCTACCTGTCCGAAAACTGCCTGGCCAAGACCGACCGCGCCAGCATGGCGCACGGCCTCGAAGTGCGCGTGCCGCTGCTTGCCAACGCCTTGCAGGATCGAATGCTGCGCCTGCCCGCCAGCGTGCATTTTGACGCGGGCGGCGGCAAGGCCCTGCTGCGCGCGCTGGCGCGTCGCCACCTGCCGGAAGCCGTCTGGAACCGCGAGAAGCACGGTTTCTCGGTGCCGCTGCGCGCCAACTTTGCCGGCCCCTGGCGCGAGTGGTGCGACGTCCGGGTCGCATCCGCTCCCTTGCACGCGCCATGGCTGGCATCCGGCCCGCTGGCGGCCTTGTGGCAGGAAGCGCGGCAGGGACGAGGCAACGTACGACTGATGTACACTTTCGCCGTGCTGCTGGCCTGGCTCGAAAAACACCCGCTGGAACCGACGTGAACTTCATCAAGCATCTTCTGTTTATCGTGCAGCAGCGGCGCGCCGACAACCGGGTGTCGTTCTCCGCCTACATCAAGGGCCACGATCTGATCGTACTTGGGCGTGGGTGCAAGATCCACGCCGATGCCTCGGTCGATGCGACCCGCAGTCCCGGCGTGAGTTTCGGCGACAAGGTGACGTTGAATCGCTATGCCTACGTGCAGGGCGGCAACGGCGGAGTACGACTGGGCGACCGCGTCGAGATCAACAACTTCAGCATCGTCAATGGCATGGGCGGCGTCGATATCGGCGACGACACCCTGATCGGTCCTGGCGTCCGCATCATTTCCTACCAGCATCGCCATGCACGCGGCGCGACGATTCGTTCGCAGCCGGTGGATGCCCGTCCGATCCGCATCGGGCGCGACGTTTGGCTCGGCGCCAATTCCATCATCCTTGCCGGCGTCACCATCGGCGACGGCGCGGTGGTGGCCGCCGGCGCGGTGGTGCGCGAAGACGTGCCGGCCTATGCAGTAGTCGCCGGAGTCCCGGCCACGATCAAAAAGTACAGGGAATAGACCATGCGCAAGAACGGCCGCACGGCACGCAAGCTCAAGAAGCTGGCCTGGCGCTTCCGCCAGCCCGACTGGGCCGACAACCACGGCGTGCTGCTGCCCGTGAAACATCCGCTGGTGTCGCAGGGCATCGCCCGCGAAATCTACCTCGGCGACTATGAATCGAAGGAAATCGAAATCATCTCGAAGCGCTTGGCGCCTGACGACGTGGTGGTCGAAGTCGGCGCCGGGCTCGGCTTCCTTTCCGCTTACTGCTCCAAACTTGTCGGAGCGACGCAGGTTTTTGCCTACGAGGCCAACCCGGAGCTGATTCCGCTGATCCGCGAAACCCATGCCAAGAACGGCGAGACGCCCACACTGATCAACGCCCTGCTGGCGCAGGGCGACGGCGAGCGCGAATTCCATCTCGACGACGATTTCTGGGCGTCGTCGGCGCATCGTGCCGGCGGCCGCTCGATAAGCGTCAAGCAGATCGATCTTAACCGCGAGTTGGCGCGCATCAGGCCCAGCTTCCTGATCGTGGACATCGAGGGCGGCGAAGCGGAGTTCTTCGCCGGCGCCGATCTGTCGATGGTGCGGAAGATCTGCGTCGAAACCCATCCCGACGTGCTGGGCGACCGGGTGCTGTCGGAAATGATCGCCGGCCTCGTGACGAAGGGTTTCGCGCTGGACTTTTCGCTGATCCGCAAGAACGTGTTTTTCTTCCACCGGTTCACATGACGGTTCGCGATGTCCTGTTGATCGCCCACGGCAGCCTGCATCCGGCACTGCGTCGCGAGCTCGCGGGGCGTGGTCTGGTCCTGCGGGAAAGTCGGCGCTGGCAGGACGCCGATCGCAGTGAGCCGCAGCGCATCCTCGGTGCCTACACCTGGTTTTACGAAAGCCTGCGCCATCCGCTGACGACATGGGGCATGCATCGCTTCCTGCGCACGCAGGGCATACCGCTCTTCGTCTGGAACCAGGATGCGCCGCATTACCTCAATCGCGCCGTGTGGCGGCTGGACTGGCTGGATCGCGCTCAGCTGTTCGACATCTACGCGACGCACAGCCTGATCGACTCGCGCCGCTTTGCCGACAGCCAGCTCTACCTCGCCAATGCCGCCGACACGGCCCGTTACCACTTGCACGGCGCAACGTTGGCCGAGCTGCGCGACCCGATCCGCTGCGAACATGACGTAAGCTTCTTCGGCGCGATGGACGGTCTTCGCTACAAGGAAATGCTCAGCCGCCAGGAGTTCTTTGCAGCGCTGGGCGAACGGCTGACCGAGCGCGGCGTCCGCTTCCTGTTCCGCGAATCGGCGGGCATGAGCGTGGAACAACAGGTGGCATTGATCCAGGGCAGCCGCATCAACCTCAACTTCGGCGCCTCCTGCGACTATGGCGCATCGGTGGCGTCCGGCCTGCCCGAGCGCTGCTACGGCATCCCCGCTTGTGGCGGCTTCCTGCTGTGCGACAAGCGCACGCACGCGGCGGATGACTTCACCCCGGGCGACAACTGGGCCGAGTTCGACGGACTGGATGATTGCGTCGCAAAGATCGAATTCTGGCTGACGAACTTCGCCGCCGCGCGCGACCTCGCCGAACGCTGTCACGCCCACGTCATGGCACGGCACACCTACACCCATCGCGCGGCGACGCTGCACGATGCACTGCTGGCATGGCATGAGGGCAAGCGGGGACGGCTGCAATGAGCCAGCCGCAGTTGTCCATCGTGATGCCGGTATTCAACGTTGCGCCCTACCTGCCGCGCTGCCTGGAAAGCCTCGCCGCACTCAACCCGCCGGCCGACGAAATCGTCGTCGTCGACGACGGGTCGACCGATGACTGCCCGCGTATCCTTGCCGAGTTCGCACCGCAATTGCCGCAGATGCGCGTAATTCGCCAGGAAAACGGCGGACTATCGGCGGCGCGCAATACCGGGCTTGATGCCGCGCGCGGAAAGTATCTGGCTTTTGTTGATTCCGATGACTTTGTCTCGTCCGACGCTTATGCCGAAGCCACGTGCCTGGCTGACGATGAACAGCTGGATATGGTCCTGCTGAACGCCAATTACCACTTCGAGGGTCGCCAGACAGACTACGCGATCTACAACGACGTGCCGACCACGAGCGTGTTTCCCGGCCGCGAATGGTTGCGGCAACGCCTGCGAGCGGGACGGTTTGTGCATATGGTCTGGATGCATCTGTATCGCCGCGACTTCATCGAAGCCAACCGCTTTCGGTTCATTCCGAAGCTGATTCATGAGGATGTGATCTGGACTACCCAGGCACTCTTGAATGCCAACAGGGTGCGTTACCTGGACCGTATCGCCGTGCATTACCGAATTCCCCTGCGCAGCTTCGACGCGGAACAGACGCAGCGGCGACTGGACATGATTGTCGCCAGCAGCGTGACCAACGCCAAGGCGCTGGCCGAAATGACCAACAACATTGATGACAAGGAGCTTCGGCTGCTTCTGAACCATCAGCTCGTCGATGGTGCGCTCTCGGTCTTTCACAAACTGGAGAAAATGCCGAAACGCCGAACGGCTGCGGATTGGCTGCTGCGCCTGCGTCGTGAAGGTTTTCTCCGCCTACTATGGAAACATGCGACGGACTATTCCCAGCACCGCCGCGTTGCGCGGCAGATGGCAAAGGCGTTCTTTTCCGGAATGCGGCCATGAGCCGGACGGCATCATGCCGGCCTGCAGCGGCGCGATGAAGCTGGTCTATCGCCCTGAGATCGACGGTCTTCGGGCCGTTGCCGTGCTTTCCGTGCTGGCCTTTCACGCCGGGATTCCGGGAATGCCGGGTGGTTTTCTGGGCGTCGACATATTTTTTGTGATCTCCGGGTATCTGATTACCGGTCTGCTCCTTGCCGAGTTGGAGGCCACCGGTCGCATCTCGCTCGGCAGTTTCTATGCGCGCCGTGTGCGTCGGCTTCTGCCGGCGCTGCTTCTGATCACTGTGGTCACACTTCTGCTGGCGCTGGTGATGGTTTTTCCGCAGGAATTGCCTCGCCTCGGAAAGTCGGCCACAACAATGCTTTTTCTTGCCGCGAACGTGCACTTTTACCACTACTCGGGAGGCTATTTCGACCCCTCGACCGACGTCATGCCCTTGCTCCACACCTGGTCGCTTTCAGTGGAAGAGCAGTATTACCTGGTGTGGCCCGTCGTCTTGATCGTCATAGGTCATTTCGCTCGCCGGATCCCGTCACTGTCGCCTGCCGCGGGTGCCGCGCTGGTGCTGGCTATCGTAGTTGCGGTGTCCTTTCCGGGATTCGTTCTGTATTCGGAAGCACATCACAGTGCTGCGTTCTATCTGGTTCATTTCAGGGCCTGGGAGTTCGCCATCGGCGGGCTGGCGACGATCGCCGGGCGCTATTGGATCCCGACCCGTTCGGCGGCATGGACCACGCAGGCAATGGGCGCAGTTGCGATTGCCGCGGCATTGACTGCCTTCGGTGAAAATCCCCGGTTGTCAGGATATGCCTATGCACTTCCCGTGGTCGGGTCGGCGCTCATGCTGCTCGGTATGTCAGGCAACTCCGGCAGCCCCTTGCAGGCGGCTTTGGCCAGCGGGCCCATGGTGCGCGTCGGCCTGATCTCCTATTCGCTCTACCTGTGGCATTGGCCGCTGCTCGCGCTGACCAGAAGTTATTACCTCGGTCAGCGGGAGCCTCTGCGCGATGGCATTGTCATTGCGTTGTCATTCGTTCTGGCCGCTGCGACCTATCGCTGGATGGAGCGCCCCATCCGCTATGGCAAATCGGGATGGTTTGCCCGCACCAGGACAACGCTGATGACAGGCGCGCTGTTTTCATTTCTGGCTCTTCTGGTGAGCCAGGGCGTGATTCACCGGGGCAAGTCGGCCGCCGCATCCTCGTTGGCCGAGATTCCGCACGCCAGGAATGCGGCATGCCGGACCGACAGCAAGACACTCGGTCCGCGGGAAGCATGCGTTGTCGGCCATGGCGAACAGCCGCCATCGATTCTGGTCTGGGGCGACTCGCATGCTGACCACCTGCGAGTCGTCATGGAGAATCTCGCTGGGGAACCCTCGCCGCGGACCCTTTTCAGGGTCTTGGCCTCCTGTCCGCCCCTTGACGGTGCCGCCCCCCTCATCAAGGGAGAATTCCAGTCCGACTGCCTGGAGTTCAACCAGGCAGTCGCCGGTGAGCTTGATGAGTCGAGGCGGCAGGGCATGCGCGGGATAGTCCTTGCGGCGCGCTGGAACACCTATCTGTCACAGCCGGTGACCGACCCCGGCGGCGTGACTTCCTATGGTCTCGACACCTCACCGCGCGACCCGAAATTGCCGCCCCAGGAAACGTCCGATGCGGCCCGCGTATTCGAGGCCGCCTTGCGGCGCCGGCTGGCGATCCTGGATCGGGCCGGTTTCAACGTCCTTCTGGTCGCGCCGACGCCGGAAATGTATTTTCATGTACCACAGTGTCTCTACCGTCGCTCCGAGGCCGACTGTGTGGTGCCACGTGCAAGGGTCGAGACACGGCGCCGGATCGCCATGGAAATCTTCCAGAGGATCAATGCCGAGTTTCCACGCGTCCGGCTTGTCGATCCGCTACCGGAGTTTTGTGACGCGCGGTACTGCTACCCTGCCGCCGCCGGCGCAATGCACTACAGTGACGACAACCACATTTCGACGGCAATGGCGATCCACCTCGGCAAGGCGTGGGAGAGCGATCTGCGCTGGCTGTCGGGGTCAAACGATATTCCAATGCACAAGACAGAAAGCAGGCAGTGATCCTCATGTTCCGCTCATTCTTCGGCTCCTCTTTTGGCACCACCGCCTGGATCGTCTGGTTCGCTGCCACGGTATTTGTATTCCCGATACCCGGCACCATTGCGTTGCGCAATCTGCTGTTGCTGGGCGGGCTCGTTGTACTCGCGCTTGGACACGCCAGAAGGCGTCCGGAACCTGTCGCAACTCTTCGTCTGGCGGCTTGGTCGCTGCTGGTGCTGACCGGTTGGATCGTCATCCAGGCGGCTACCCTGTCACCCTGGCCGGATCTGGCATTTTCAAGCATGCGGGGCGAATGGCTGGTACCACTTCTGGTTGGATACACCGGTGCCTGGGCAGCAAAGCAAATGCCGCCAGACAGGCCCTTGCAGGCAGTGGTTGCCGCCTTGGCAGCGCACATGTTGTGGCTTCTGGCGTGGCAGTTCAGTGTGTGGCTCGTCAGTCCGGCATGGCCGTTCAAGGCTACACCCTTCGCGGCCTACGACTACCAGGGAACACTCAACAGTTTCTTTCTTGCCCTGCTTGCTGCAGACCGGTTGGCTTGGGCACTGCGAAAGGGCTCTCCACTCGGACTACGCCCGCCCATGGCCTGGATCATGGTGATCGTGTCGCTGCTTTCCGACCTTGCGCTGGGGTCACGCAACAGCACTGCCGTGACCGTGTTTCTTCTCTTTGCAGCAACCCTGACGCTATTGCGTTCCCAGATACAGCACTGGCGCATGGCTTTCATTGCAATAGGCACGATTATTTTGGTTGGCACAAGCTCATTGATCAACGATCCAAGATGGCAAGGAGCGATTGAATCAGCCTTGCTGGGATGGAATTCCCCTCCACTGTTTTTCAAGGCCACTGCCGATCCGAGCTTGCTGACGTTTCCCTCTGGTAAGCCGGTCGAACAATCGGCATTCGCACGGGCGGCACTGGCAAGCCTCGCAATCGATGGGGTGAAACAGCATCCCATGGGCCTGGGCATCGGCCACGACGCCTTCGGTCGTCTTGTGCCGCCGCAGTATGGCCACCCAACCATGGGGGGCAGCAGCCACAGCGGCTGGCTGGATTTTGCGCTTGGGACAGGACTGCCTGGCCTCGGACTGCTGTTATTGACTGCGGGCTTCGCTATCCGAGGTGGCTGGA
>JBIJDI010000226.1:0-4874 GCA_044344235.1 Sulfuritalea sp.
GGTGCCGGCCTGCTGTTGAGCTTCTTCGTCGGCGGCTACCTGCTGCGCTGCCTGCTCGACGGCCATCTTTCCGGATGGCGGCTGGGATTGTTCGCTTTTGTCGTCGGCATACTGATCGCCGGTATGAGAGAGCAGCCGGAAAATCCATGAAACTCGTTCAGATCAACCTCCAGCCGCACTTCGGTGGCGGCGAGGTGTACACGGCCTTCCTTTGTCGGGCCCTATCGCAAATCGGCGTGTCGACGCGCCTGCTGGTGCATCCGCGCGCCGACTTCTGGGCCCGGCTCGGGCTGCCTGCCGACACCGAGCGTATCGCCGTCGCCGATGCAGGCGATTTGCCGCAGCATTTGTCCAGCGGGCCTGTCTGGCTGCTATCGCACGGCCCCCTGCCTGCCAGCTTGCGTGTCGCGATTCCGGGGCGGCTGCGCAGCGCAATCGCGCACATGCCGGTGCAGGGACGCGACCCCGCCGCCTTCACCGATCACGACCGCATTTACGCCGTCTCCGGCTGGGTACGCGACGGTCTCAAGGCGGCTGGACTGCCGGCATGGAATGAGCCGCTGTATGGCGTTGCCGAGCTCGGTGCCCGCCCCGGTGGTTCGCAGATTCGCCGCACCAGCCGCTACGACTGGGATCGGCGCAAGGGCCGCGACCGCCTGCTGGGATGGCTCGAGCCGCTGGTCGAAATGCTGCGGTCCCATCCGGCATTCGAGCGACGCCCCAGCCTTACGCTGGGCATCGTCTCGCGGCTGACGCCGATCAAGCAGTTTCCACTGCTGTTCTCGCATCTGGCGCCAGCACTCGCCCGTCATCCACAAGTGAATCTGGAGATCTTCGGCAGCGGCGGCTATGCCTCGGTGCGCGATCTCGACCGCGCGCTGGCCGCGCTGCCGCCCGGGCAGGTACGCTTCTGGGGCCAGCAGGGCAACGTCGCCGCAATCTACCCGCAACTCGACTACCTGCTCTCCGGCCTGCCGGAAAAGGAGGCGCTGGGCCTCAACATTATCGAGGCGCAAGCCTGCGGCACGCCGGTGATCGCCGTACATGCGCCGCCGTTTACCGAAACGGTGAGCAATGGCCTGACCGGTTTTCTTTACCGCGATCCGCGGGAGGATAGCGGCGCCGATTTCGGCCGCCTGCTCGACGAATTGCTGGCGGGCCGGGCAAGACCAAAACCGGAACTGGCGGACACGCATCTCGCGCGCTTTTCCTTCGATGCCTTCGTCGAACGCCTGCGGCCCATTGTGGCCGACGCCGAGCTTTACACCAGCCGCGAATAGAGCGCCATCAGCTGCGCCGCCATCTGCGCCAGGTCGAGATGGGCGACGCTGGCGCGGGCTGCATCGCGCATGGTGGGCGCCCTCGAGCACAATGAATCCAGGCTCTGCGCCAGTGCAGTGACATTCCCCGCGCCAATTACCGAACCATTCGCCGGAGTAATGAGTTCCGCCGCACCGCAGGTCGTGGTGGTGACCAGCGGCAGACCGCAGGCCAGTGCCTCCAGCGCGGCATTCGGGAATGGATCGTAAAGCGTGGGCAGCGCGAACACGTCTGCCGCGCCATAGAACGGCTTGACGTCGGCCTGCGCACCGAGGAACAGCACGCGCTCATCGACGCCCAGCGTTTGCGCCAGTTTGCGCATCAGCGACTCGTGCTTGTCGCGGCCGATCACCCAGAGCCGCGCGTCGCTGCGCGACATCAACGACAGGGCATGAAGCAGTGTCGGCAGGCCCTTGCGTTCGTAACCCGAACCGACGAAGAGCATCACCGGCACCGTATCGCCAACACCGACTTTTTGTCGCAGGGCGAACCCGTGCTCCTCGCGCAGGCGCGGGTGAAACGCATCGAGATCGACGCCGTTATAGATCACCTGCAACCTCTCGTCGGCGACGCCGAAACGGCGCGCGATGTCGTCCTTCACCATGCGCGAATTGCAGATCACCGCCCGCAACCCTGGGTCACGAAACATCTCGGCTTCAGCCGCCAGCGTATAGCGATGCCACGGCGCCAGCTTGTCGAACGGCTTGTTGCGCAACTCCAGCCAGGTGGCATGGACCCCGTCGCCGGCGCGGTAGATATCGCAGCCGGGGATGCGCTCATGACTTTGCACCAGGTCGAAGCGCTTCTGCGCCATCAGCCGCTGCACCCCGCGGGCGAATCCGGCGTCGCGCCAGGTGCGGCCGAGGAAGAAAGGATCGACGCGCACGCCTTGCTGGTCGCCCTGCCATTCGCGGGCGATGATCGAAACATCGACGCCATTGGCCCGCAATGCCACGAGCGCGCGCTCGACGAAGCGCTCCGCCCCGCCGAAGGCTGTGTATTTCTGGCGGACGATGGCTAGTTTCACAACAGTTCCTCGCAGGCCGCCAGTACTTGCGAGACTGGCAACGTGGTCAGGCAGTCGCTGACCTTGCTGTCGTTGCAGCCGGCCATGCCGCAGGGCCGGCAGGGGTGAATATTCGAGGCGACAACGCGATGGCGACTATTTTCCAATCCGTCCCATGGCCCCCACTCCATGTCGCCCGACGGGCCGAAGATGGCGACCACCGGCGTACCCATCGCGGCAGCAATATGCATCGGCGCCGAATCGACGCCGACGAAGAGTTTCGCCTGCGCTGTCAGTGCGGCAAGCTCCTTGAGCGAAAGCTCGCCGGACAAGTCAAGAGTTTCCGCAGACGGCCCGGCGATTTGGTCGCGCGCCGCGCGCACATCCGCAATCAGCGCCTTCTCGTTCGCATCCGGCGCCGAGGTCAGCACAATGGGCCAGCCCTTCGCCGCGAGCGCATCGCACAGGGCCGCTACCCGATCCGCCGGCCAGCACTTGAATGCCCAGCGCGATGCGGGATGGATATGGACAAAACCACCCGGCGCCACGCCGTGCTGCGCCAGCAGTTCCGCCACGCGAGCTTCTGCCTTTGCCCCCGGCACCATCGTCACGCGCATGTCCGCCGGCGTTGGTTCAAACCCGAGCGCACGCAGGCTGTCGAGATTGGTGTCCACCGTGTGGCGATCCCCATGCGACTGCGCCGGGTAGAGATGGGTGAAGCTGTTCGCCCAGAAGCCGTCGCGAGATCGAGGCGCCACCGACCAGCGCGGCCGCAGCAGACGAACCAGCCAGGCGCCGCGCGTATGGACCGAAAGGTGCACGACGAGATCGTAGTGCCGCGCCCTCAATCCGGAAATCAGTTTCCATTCGGCAGCGGCCTGTGCCCATACGCCCTGGCGCTTCCAGTTGCGGTCAATCAGATGCAACTGCGCCAGCGCCGGATGGCCTTCCAGCATCGGCGCGGTATCCGCATAGACCAGCGCATCCACTTCGCACTGCGGAGCAAGGCGCTTGAGCATCGAAATTACGGGCGAGGCGAGCAGGACGTCGCCGTGATGGCGCAGCTTGATCACCAGCACACGGCGCAAGCTGGCCGGAGAGAAGGCTTCGATGGGCATCTGCGCATTTTGCCAGACGAGGCTGCAATTAACGGCGGCGGCGGTCATCCCACCGGGGATACCGTCTCCGGCTGAGCACGGCGACATAAAGCACATTCACTTTGCCGGCTTGTTGCTTGACCTGATTACACTTTTGCCGGAAACTTGCGGCTATGAGTGTTTCCCTCGATCCCCTTGAGCGCAAGGTTGAACAGATACTGGCCGTGTGCGCCAGCCTGCGCACCGAGAATCAGGCGCTGCGTGCCCACGTGACGGGCCTGGAAACCGAAAAGGCCGCGCTGGCGCAGAAGATCGACATCACCCGCGAACGCCTTGAAGCCCTGATGACACGGTTGCCCGACGAATGAGCAATACCCTTGAAGTAAAGCTGTTGGGCAAAGACTACCGTGTTGCCTGCGAGCCTGCCGAGCGCCAAGCACTGCAGGCCGCCGTGGCCTTGCTCGACAACAAGCTGAAGGAGATTGGCGAGAAGACAGCTACCGGCGCGCGCGCCAGCGGCGAACGTCTCGCCGTGATGGCGGCGCTGAATCTGGCGCACGAATTGCTCGCTGCAAAGAACACTCCGACGGACATTGCCGCGGCACTTGAAAGCGAATCGATTCAGCGTAGAATCGATTTCATTGAGGCCAAGCTCAACGAATCACTGGCGCAGCACGAACAGTTGTTCTGATCGGTTCTCCGCCGCTGATTCGCGAATGAGTTGCGTGGTCTCCCAAGGTTTCCCCTGCGGTGTTCGCCAAGGCCATACATTCCTTGAACCAATGCTAATTGGCACCGGCCGCAGCCCAAAGACGCCGCTGTTGTGATCGCTCCCGGTGAGCGAACCTGAAGCGGCAGGAACGTGGCCCCTCTGAACCCAGGTTCAGAATGCCGGCCAAACGGCACTCGCGGGGGAATCAATCAGCAGGGCGCGGAACACTCCGCGCCCTGTTTTTTATGATAGCTGCTACTCTCAGCCTCCAAAGAACAGGCCTTCGTCTCTACCGAAGCTTCGTCTTGAACCCATGAGCGATCAGGTACCCTCAACACGCGATCAGCTGCGAGAAGTCTTCATTGGCCGCCAGCCGATCCTGGACAAGGATCAGGGTCTCGCGGGCTACGAACTGCTGTTCCGCGCCACGGCGGAAAACTCCGCCCATGTGGATAGCGCCACGGCGGCGACCGCAGCGACGGCCGACGTCGTCTGCAAGGCCTTCGCCGAACTCGGCCTGGCCAATGTCTTTGGCCAGGTGCGTGCCTTCATCAATGTCGATGCCCTGTTTGTCGAGAGCGATCTGGTCGAGCTGCTGCCGAAGGACATCGTGGTGCTCGAAATCAACGTGGTGGCTTTCGACGATCCTTCCCTGCTGCCGCGCTGCCAGGAACTCAAGGCCAAGGGCTATGCCTTCTCGATCTCCGGCGTCACCGATGTGGGCGATCACGTCTGGCCA
>JBIJDI010000195.1:0-5400 GCA_044344235.1 Sulfuritalea sp.
TGGCATCCTGCGCTGGCGCCGAAGCCGGAGGCGGCGACGGGTTGTCCAGCGCCTTGGCTTGTTCGGGGCTGATGATGTCGAACACGCGCACCACTTTCTGCACGCCGCCCGTGGTGCGGGCGATCTCTACCGCCGCGTTGGCTTCGGCCTGGGTCACCAGGCCGAGCAGGAACACCACGCCGGCTTCCGTCACCACCTTGACGTGGTTGGGCGAAAACTTGTTGGCATCGACAAAGCGTGCTTTCACCTTGGAGGTGATGTAGGAATCGTTGCTGCGCCCGCCGAAACTCGACGGTCCGGCAATGGCCAGCTCGTTGCTGATCGATTTGACGTTGGGCACGCCGGAGGCGATCTTTTCGATATCGGCCTTGGCGGCATCGTTCGGTACTTCGCCGGTCAGCAGGACCATGCGGTTGTAACTGGTCACATTGACATGCACCTTGTCGCCGTACTTCTCGGTGATGCGGTTGGAGGCGCGAATCTCCATGCCTTCATCGGAGGCAAAGGTTTCCGAATTGCGCCGATCCGTCAACATCAGGACGCCGGTACCGACGCCTACCGCGGCGGCGCCAAAGCACCCGGCCAGAATGGGTGCGCAGAGGGCGAGCGCAGCGAAGTTACGTAGGGTCGTGCCAATCCGGGTTTGGGGTGTCATTGTGTTTCTCCAAGTATCAAGGCATCGATGCCGTCGCACAGGCAGTGGATGGTGAGCAGGTGTACTTCCTGGATTCGGGCGGTGCGTTCGGCGGGTACGCACAGGTGGATGTCGTCGGGGCCGAGCAGTGCGGCGATCTTCCCGCCCTTTTTGCCGGTGAGGGCCACCACTGTGACGTTGCGGTCGTGTGCGGCGTGAATGGCTTCGATCACATTGGGCGAATTGCCCGAGGTTGAAATGGCCAGCAGCACGTCGCCGGGCCGGCCCAGCGCCTGTATCTGCTTGGCGAAGACATCTTCGTAACGGTAATCGTTGGCGATCGAGGTCAGCGTCGAGGTGTCGGTGGTCAGCGCAACCGCCGCCAGCGGCGGGCGCTCCTTCTCGAAGCGGTTGACCAGTTCGGCGGCGAAATGCTGCGAATCGGCGGCCGAACCGCCATTGCCGCAGGCCATCACCTTGCCGTCGGCCAGAAGGCATTGGACCATGCGGCGCGCAGCGGCTTCGATGGGCGCGGCCATGATCGACAGTGCCGCGAGCTTGGTCTGGGCGCTGTCGTGGAAGTGCTGCTGAATGCGATCGGCGAGTGTCATGAATCAGGTCTTTGCGTGGTGGGCGGACATTTTAACGGTTGAGGATAGCCTTCCCCGGCGCCGGGCCGAGGCTGGAATAGGGGGGCTAGAGCACGACAAATACTTCGATCAGCACCCGCTGCCACGGGTTCTTGTGCTGGCGCAATCTGGCGATGCGGGCATCCACGGGCTCGCCGCGGTCGATGGCGGCGGCGACGCTGCGGTTTTCGGCGCGCGGCAGGTAGCCCAGCTTCTGGCCGCGCCACTCGATGCGTACCGCGTTGGCGTCGTGCGGGTTGTCGGCCTCGCGCACCAGTGCCAGACGGTCGCCTTCGCGCATTTCCTGCCACAGGGTTTCCCCGGCATGGTATTGAAAGCCGGCCAGCGGTGAGCTTTGCACCAGGATACGGACTTCGCCGGCCAGCGCCGTCAGGCTGACGACGAGGCCGAGGATGAGGAACGAAAATCTAGTCAGCGGAGAACGCATCGCGCAGCCATTCGATGTTTTTGGATTCGAGGCCATCCAGCAGCATGCAGTCGAAGCGGCAGGGCGTTTCGCCGTGGCGCAGCAGCCAGTGCCGCGCCGCCAAAATCAGGCGGGCCTGCTTGGTGGCTGTGATGCTGGCCGCGGCGCCGCCGAAATCGCTGCGGGTCCTCAGGCGAACTTCGACAAAAACAGTGGTTTTGCCATCACGGCAGATCAGGTCGATTTCGCCACCCTTCACCCGGAAGTTGCGTTCGATGACGTAAAGACCCTGTCGAACCAGATAATCAGCCGCCAATTGCTCAGCGGCAGCACCTTTGGCTTGCCTCGTGCTCAAGGGGCTGCAAGAATGTCGCTCATGGAAATTGCATTGTATGTCGTCGCCACGCCGATCGGAAATCTCGGTGACATCACCCTGCGCGCGCTGGAAACCCTGCGTGGCGTCGATCTGGTCGCCTGTGAGGACACGCGCCATGCGCGGCACCTGCTCGATCACCATGGCATCAAGGTGCCGACGTTGGCGCTACACCAGCACAACGAGAACGAAGCGGCGGAGAAACTGATCCGGCTGCTGGGCGAGGGCAAGCGCGTGGCGCTGGTGTCGGATGCCGGCACGCCGGGCGTTTCCGATCCGGGCGCGCGCGCGGTTGCGGCGGTACGTGCCGCCGGTTTCAAGGTGATCCCGCTGCCGGGGCCGAATGCCGCGATTGCCGCCATGTCGGCGGCCGGTCTTGCCGATGCGCGTTTTCTGTTCGTCGGCTTCCTTCCGGCAAAAGTCGGCGCTCGCAGGACGGCGATTGCGGAACTTGCCGGCGTCGATGCGGCGCTGGTGTTCTACGAGGCGCCGCACCGGGTGCTGGAAACGGTCGCCGAGCTTGTCGAACTGCTGCAGCCGCAGCGGGAAATAGTTATCGCCCGCGAACTGACCAAGATGTTCGAGCAGATCGAACGCATGCCGCTGGCGGCTGCGCCGGCCTGGCTGGCGGCGGATGCGAATCATCAGCGCGGCGAATTCGTTCTGGTGGTCTCCGCGCCGCCGCCGCGTGAAGGGATGGACGCCGAGACAGAGCGCGTGCTGGCCGCGCTGCTCAATGAGTTGCCGGTCAAGCAGGCGGCCAAGCTGGCGGCGGAAATCACCGGCCAGCCGAAGAATGCGCTGTATGCGCGGGCGCTGGAGCTGAAGAACGCCGCCGTATAATCGCTTTCATGCAGACTCTCACCATCACCCGCCCCGACGACTGGCATTTGCATTTGCGCGACGGTGCGGCCATGGCCGCCGTGCTGCCGGATACGGCGCGGCGTTTCGCCCGCGCCATCGTCATGCCCAATCTGAAGCCGCCGGTGACCACCGTGGTTCTGGCTGCCGCCTACCGCGAGCGCATTCTGGCTGCGCTGCCGGCGGGCATGAGCTTCACGCCGCTGATGACGCTGTACCTGACCGACAACATGCCGCCGGCCGAAGTGGACGCCATAAAGGCCGGCGATTTCGTGCATGCGATCAAGCTCTATCCGGCCGGCGCAACCACCAATTCCGACGCCGGCGTCAGCGACCTGAAGAAGTGCGCGGCCACCCTGGCGCGCATGGAAAAGCTCGGTGTGCCCTTGCTGGTGCATGGCGAAGTCACCGACCCGGCGGTCGATATCTTCGACCGCGAGGCGGTGTTCATCGATACCGTGCTGGCTCCGCTGCTGCGTGACTTTCCGGCGCTGAAAGTGGTCCTCGAGCATATCACCACGAGCGATGGCATCGGCTTCGTGCGCGACAGCGGCGCCAACGTGGCCGGCACACTGACGGCCCATCATCTGCTGCTCAACCGCAATGCGATCTTCGCCGGCGGTATCCGTCCGCACAATTACTGCCTGCCGGTGCTGAAGCGCGAGACCCATCGTCAGGCACTGGTCGCCGCGGCGATTTCGGGCAACCCGAAATTCTTCCTCGGCACTGATTCGGCGCCGCATGCGCAAAGCGCCAAGGAGACGGCCTGCGGTTGCGCCGGTTGCTATACGGCGAACGCGGGCATCGAGTTGTATGCCGAAGCCTTCGAGGCCGCCGGGGCGCTCGACCGGCTGGAGGCCTTCGCCAGCTTTTTTGGTCCCGACTACTACGGCTTGCCGCGCAATACCGAAAAGATCAGCTTGCGGCGCGAGGCGCTTGCGATACCCTTGAGCCTTGACTACCTTGGCAGCGACCGGCTGGTGCCGCTGCGTGCGGGCGAGTCCGTCGCCTGGCGTCTGGAGTGATGTAATGAGAATTGGCCTGATTCTGCTTTCCATTCTTGCGCTGGCGGGTTGCGGCGACACCCAGCATGCCGCCTACCTGGTTGCCGGTCCGCAGCATTCGCTGACCCTGACGCGGCAGCAGGCCTACATCGGCAGCGAGTGGGATACGGAACTGATCGTCGCGCGCTTTCCGGAATGCCAGCGACGCTATCCCATGAAGGAAATGGTGACTGACGCGGTCAAGATCGATGTGTTTCGCACCGAACCCGGCGTATTCATCCTGAATTCCGGCAAGCGCTGGTATGTCACCGAAACCCGCGGCTGCCGTCTCGAGCAATTCAAGGACACCCCGCCGGCGCCGGGTGACCTGATCGGTCGTTTTCAGTTCAGGGACGGGACGATCGAATACAAGAGCCTGGAAGCGCCGGCTGCCGCCGTACCGCCAGAGCCGACTTCTGCCGGGAAGCCCTGACCCCGGCCGGGGCGGAATTTGATTCTCCATCCGCTCTCGGCATTTCTGCAGCCCCGGTTTGCCGCCGGCACACCTGATCTACCCATGCTGAATGCCGTCGCCAGCGAACGCGGGCTTGTCACCGGCCATGGCCAGCCGCTGCGCTTTGCCTTGCCGTCCAGCGATGCCGAAGCGTATGAAGAACGGGCCTGCCTGTCCGGTGAGATCGCGACGCGGCCAGACAATCGGCATGACCTGTTCAATGCGCTGATCTGGCTGACGTTTCCGCAGACCAAGGCGGCGCTCAACCGGCGTCATGTTGCGGCACTGAATGCGGCCCGGCAGCAGGGCATCGCAGCACGAGGCCCGTTGCGTGACGCGTTGACCCAGTTCGATGAATGCGGCGTGGTGGTGGCCGGCTCCAGCCCGGCCCTCTGGCCGGCCTTGTGCGCGCATCGCTGGCACGAAGTGTTTGTGGAACGGCGCGAAGAGCTGAAGCAGAGCACCCGCTTCATCGTCTTCGGCCACGCCAGTCATGATGCACTTGCCGCGCCCTTTGTCGGACTGTGCGGCAAAGCCATGTTCGTCGAAGTCGATGAAGCGTGGCTGAGTCTGCCCGAGATGGCGGCACTGGCCGCGCTCGATCTGCGACTTGCCGCGTTGTTTGATGCCGGACAGTTCTCGCCTCGCGACTGGCAGCCGTTGCCCTTGCTCGGCATTCCCGGGGCCACGGCCGATAACGAGCAAGCTCGCTACTACGATGATGTCCGCCAGTTCCGTCCGGCGCGTACAATGCGCCCGGGAAGTTCGCCAGGCAACCGCTGATCACGAAAGTGGTTGGAGGAAAGTCCGGGCCCCATAGAGCGGAATGCCGGCTAACGGCCGGGCGCTATAAGTCGGGCGGCGCAAGCTGCACGACCCAAGGCGACAGACAGTGCAACAGAAAGATACCGCCTAAGTTCGCAAGAACCGGTAAGGGTGAAATGGTGGAGTAAGAGCCCACCGCGGACGTGGTAACACG
>JBIJDI010000196.1:0-5397 GCA_044344235.1 Sulfuritalea sp.
AACGGGAAGGACGCTTTGAAGTCAACGATTGCCGCACTCAAGGCCAAGGAGCTACCAATTCCTGCCCCGAATAGCGGGGGTGTCGCATCCGGAAAGTTTGTCGCTCGCGTTCCAAAGACGGTCCACGCGCGGCTGGCAACGCGCGCAAAGGCAGAGGGTGTGTCACTAAATACCCTCGTTCTCACATTCATCGCTGAAGGTCTCGGGCGCAAAGACCGGCACGCGTAGTTGCGAATGTGGCCGAACCCATCAGACCACCGGACGCTGCGCGATAAAGTCGCGCACCGCCGGTTAGCTCTACGTTAGCCATTTTCAGGGAGTATCAACATGAGCACTAAAACCAAACTTTCCATCGCCATCGTATTCATTGCATTCAGCACATGGTTCTACTTCACGCCGCACCTCGCCGTAAGTGGAATGAAGTCCGCTGCCGAGGCAAAAGATGCTGCCAAACTGTCTGGCTACGTTAATTTCCCCGCTCTCAAGGAGAGCCTGAAGGCAAGTTTCAATGCCAAACTCGCCTCGGAGGTTACGAAAGAAAAAGACGGCAATCCCTTCGCTGCTCTCGGCGCCGCACTGGCGGCGGCTTTCATCAACCCAATGATTGACGCACTTGTTACACCGGAAAGTCTGGCAATGATGATGAAAGGCGACAAACCGCAGCCCGCCAAGAAGACCGGGCAAACGAAGTCCTCAGATTCAGACCCTGATACATCAATGTCCTACGAGAGCTTTGATCGTTTCGTAGTCACGGTGAAGAAGAAGGGCGCTACCGAAGAACCTCTTGGCCTAGTCTTCAATCGTGATGGCATGTTCTCGTGGAAGCTGTCGGCCTTGCGGTTACCCATGTGACGTCAATGGCTAACCCGGCGGTCGCCCCCGTTCGCATCGCTCTCTGGACGCTACGCGATAAAGCCGCGCAGAGCCCCTGACCTTGAACGTCAGCCCCCCTGGAGAACCGAATCTTGCGCCTATGGACGCTTCACCCCTGCTACCTGGATTCTCGCGGCCTGGTAGCGCTCTGGCGCGAGGCACTTCTGGCACAGGCAGTGCTCGGCGGGCATACGCGCGGGTATACCCGTCATCCCCAACTCCTTCGCTTCCGCGAGGCTCCATCACCGCTGGCGGCGATCGCAGGCTATTTGCATGACGTTCAGGCGGAAGCCACCGTGCGCGGCTACCGTTTCGACGCATCGAAAATTGTTTCTTGCCGGAGTGCAGCGACCATTGTGGCCACTCGCGGGCAACTCGAGTACGAATGGGGACACCTTGTTGCGAAGCTGCGCGTTCGCGATCCCGCATGGCTCGGTCAATTCGCCTCGCTGCCGCTGCCCGAACCGCATCCGCTGTTTCGGCTTGTTCCCGGGCCAGTCGCGAAGTGGGAGGTCATGCGGTCCGACCCATCAAGCCACCGGCCAATAGAATAGCCCCTGATCTTTCGGAGAATGACCATGCCTTGGCTCAAAGTTCGCAGCCCGGTCCAACCCATGGCGACGACGCTCGCATGAGCACAGCTTGCCTGATCGGGCACATCACGGTGAAGGACGAGGCGCTGTGGGCCGAATACCGCAGCAAGGTGCCGGCCACGCTGGCGCCGTGGGGCGGCGAGCTTCTGCTGCGGGGCAAGCGCTTTGCGGTCCTCGCCGGCGAGCACTCCTATACCGACGTGGTGGTGATCCGCTTCCCCGACCAGGCGGCGCTCAATGGCTGGCATGCGTCGGCGGCGTATCAGGCGCTGATTCCGCTGCGGCAGCAGGCGGCGGACGTGGTGTTGCTGGGCTACGCGGAATAGCGGCCGGGCCTGTCCATCGAAAGGCCTGTGGCACAGGCCTGGCGAGGAATGCGCGCAGAGTGCCGTACAATTGGGCTATTCGGGTCATTCGACCATTCACCCAATCCCTGACAGAGGCATCCGATGGCAAAACCCAATTATTCGTTCGAGAAACGCCAGCGAGATCTGGCCAAGAAGGCCAAGAAAGAGGAAAAGCGCCTGCGCAAGGCCGGCCCGACGGCGAATCCGGATGGTACGGAAACCCCCGAGCCGGCTGCGGTGCCACCGGCAGCGGAAGTAAAGACGGTTCCCTGAGTTTCCTGAGCCGGCCGGGCGACCTCAGAGCTTGCGAAGAAATCGTAGCGAGCGGGCCGCAGCGGGGTGCGGCCGGAGCGCAGCTACCGGAATGTACGTCTCTGTACATGAGGATAGCGAGCACCGCCCAAGCCCCGATCCGGCACGCGCAGTAGATTTATTCACAAGCTCCTAGCGGCCGAGCCGGTACACGGCAAGGCTGCCAAGGAAGTTGGGCTCTTCCGTCACCAGCCGCCCTGCTTCGTCGAGCACCTGCCGCTCGCGGATCACCAGCCCCATCTTGGCGCACAGCGATTCGAAATCGAGCAGGGTGAAGAAGCGCAGGTTGGGCGTATCGAACCATTCGTAGGGCAGGTCTTCGGACACCGGCATACGCCCGGCCATCACCGCCATGCGGTTCTTCCAGTAGGCAAAATTCGGAAAGCTGACTACGGCTTCGCGCCCGACGCGCAGCATTTCGCTCAGGATGCGTTCGGTGTGGCGCACGGTCTGCAGGGTGCGCGAGAGCACGACGTGGTTGAAGGTCTGGTCGTCGAAGCCGGCCAGGCCCTGTTCCAAATTGCCCTGAATCACGTTGATGTCGTTGGCGATGGCGGCCAGCACGCCGGCAGCTTCGAGTTCGACGCCATAGCCCTTGGCACCGCGCTCCTCGATCAGTCGCCTCAACAGCGAACCGTCGCCGCAGCCGAGGTCGAGCACGCGCTCGCCGGGTTGGACCCAGCTGGCGATCAGGTCGAAATCAGCACGTTCGATGGTGACACTCATAGTTTCACCCGCTTCAGGTAGGTGTCGACCACAGCGTGATAGTGCGGCTCGTCCATCAGGAAGGAGTCATGGCCGTGGGCGCTGTCGATCTCGGTATAGGCGACGGCCTGCCCGTTGTGCACCAGGGCATGCACGATCTCGCGCGATCGTTCAGGCGTGAAGCGCCAGTCGGTGGAAAAAGCGATCACCAGAAACTTGGCGCGGGCGCGGGCCAGTGCGCGGGCGAGGTCGCCGTCGAAATCCTGCGCCGGATCGAAGTAGTCGAGCGCCTTGGTCATGCGCAGGTAGGTGTTGGCGTCAAATACGCCGGCGAACTTGTCGCCCTGGTAGCGCAGGTAGGATTCGATCTCGAATTCGACGTCGAAGCCGTAGCTGCCGGCGCCGACACGCAGGCGACGGCCGAACTTCTCGGCCATCTGGTCGTCCGACAGATAGGTGATGTGGCCCAGCATGCGCGCCAGGCGCAGGCCGCGCAGGGGGCGCACGCCATGCTCGTAGAAGTGGCCGCCGTGAAAGTCAGGGTCGGTGAGGATGGCCTGGCGGGCAACGTCGTTGAAGGCGATGTTCTCGGCCGAAAGTTTCGGCGCGGCGGCAATGACCAGCGCGTGGCGCACGCGCTCGGGAAAACTCAGCGTCCATTGCAGGGCCTGCATGCCGCCGAGCGAGCCGCCCATCACCGCGGCCCAGGCGTCGACGCCGAGATGGTCGGCCAGCCGCGCTTGCGCATCGACCCAGTCTTCGACGGTGACGACGGGGAAATCCGCGCCCCAGGGTTTGCCGGTGGCGGGATTGGGGCTGGCCGGGCCGGTGGAGCCGTGGCAGCCGCCGAGATTGTTCAGACCGACGATGAAGAAGCGTTCGGTATCCAGCGGCCGCCCGGGACCGATGATGTTGTCCCACCAGCCGATGTTGGCCGTGGGTTTGCCAAATTCGTCGGCAGTGCGGCCGGCGACATGATGATGCCCGGACAGTGCATGGCAGACCAGGATGGCATTGGACTTGGCAGCGTTGAGCGTGCCGTAGGTTTCATACACCAGATCGAAGGCGGGCAGCAGGCCGCCGCCCTTCAGCGCGAGGGGCTGGGTGAAGTGCGCGGTCTGCGCGGCGACGATTCCGACACCTGACATGATGGTTTAGAGCTTATCCAGTTGTTCCGCTATTTTCTCAGGTTCGTCGAGCTTGAGGATGCGCGCGACGCGCACCGTGAGCTGCCCGGCATCGGCCATCATGACCTGCTGCTTGACTTCGAGGAGTTGCGACGGGTGCATGGAAAACTGGCGCAGGCCCATGCCGAGCAGGAGCTTGGTCAGTTTCGGATCGCCGGCCATTTCGCCGCACACCGCGACCGGCATGCCGACGCGCTGCGCGCTCTGGATGGTCTGCGAAATCAGCCTGAGCACGGCCGGGTGCAGGGGATCGTAAAGATGGGCCACCGAGCCGTCGGTGCGATCGATGGCCAGGGTGTATTGGATCAGGTCGTTGGTGCCGATCGAGAGGAAATCCAGCCGGCGCAGGAAGGGTCCGAGCGCCAGAGCAGCAGCAGGAATTTCGATCATGCCGCCGATTTCGACCGCGTCGAACTTCTGCCGCGCCTCGCGCAACTGCATCTTGGCCAGTTCGATCAGCGACAGGGTCTGCTCGATCTCGACGGCATGCGCCAGCATCGGGATCAGCAGGCGCACCTTGCCGTAATGCGAGGCGCGCAGGATGGCGCGCAACTGCGCCAGGAAAAGCTGCGGCTCGGCCAGGCAGAAGCGGATGGCGCGCAGGCCCAGCGCCGGATTGGGCGCGCTGCGATTGCCCGCCCGATTGCGCAGTGCCCGGGCTTCCTTGTCGGCGCCGATGTCCAGGCTGCGGATGGTGACCGGCTTGCCGGCCAGCGCCTTGACGACGCTGCGGTAGGCCTCGAACTGCTCGTCTTCGCCGGGCAACTCGTCGCGATTCATGAAGAGAAACTCGGTGCGGAACAGGCCGACGCCGTCGGCGCCGACTTCCCGCGCGCTTTCGGCGTCCCGCGGCAGCTCGATGTTGGCGTGCAGCTCGATGTCGGCACCGTCCAGCGTGCGCGAGCGGCCGGTGACCAGGCGCTTGAGCTTGGAGCGTTCGAGTTCCAGCGCGGTCTTTCTGAGCCGGTATTCTTCCAGCACGCCCGAATTGGGATCGACGATCAGCACGCCGCGCGTGCCGTCGACAATCAGCAGGTCGTCATCCTGGATCAGCGGCCGCGCATGCTGCATGCCGACCACCGCAGGGATGGCAAGGCTGCGCGCGACGATGGCGGTATGCGAGGTGGTGCCGCCCAGATCGGTGACGAAGCCGCCGATCTTGAGGCTCTTGAACTGGATGGTGTCGGCCGGCGAGAGATCGTTGGCGACCACGATCAGGTCGTCATCGGCCGCCGCGGTCTTGCGCTTCGTCAGCTTGCGCGCCTTGCCCTGCAAGACCTTGAGCACGCGCTCGACGACCTGCACGATGTCCTGCTTGCGCTCGCGCAGGTAGGCGTCCTCGAATTCGTCGAACTGGTCGACGACCAGCTGCATCTGCTG
>JBIJDI010000197.1:0-5375 GCA_044344235.1 Sulfuritalea sp.
CCATTACCGGCGGCGATCCTTACAAGACAACGCTGCAGTCATGGAAGTACACCCTGCCGGCCTTTCTCGTGCCCTTCATGTTCGTGCTCGACCCTGCCGGTCAGGGCATCCTGCTCAAGGGCAGCTGGCAGGACATCGTTCTTTCCAGCGGTACCGCCATGATCGGCATCGCCGCGCTGGCCGGCGGCGCCCAGGGCTGGTTCCTGAAAAAGACCACGCTTCTGGAACGCCTGATGCTGATCGTCGCCGGCGTAGCTCTGGTCTATCCGCACCCTCTGGCCGACGGCGTTGGCATCGGGCTCATCGTCGCCGTAGTGCTGATGCAGAAATTGCGGCACTGATCGAGGAGGGGCTTGCGGGCGAATCGCGTCGGGTCGACAATCCTCCTTTCACATCCTGCCGGAGCCCGCCATGAGCAAAGCACCATACGCCGCCGTGTTGTCAGCGCCGACCTTTGCCATCGGCGTCTGCTGCAACGATGACGAGATCACCGCCATCGAGTACCTGGAACCACGCACCGAGATCGCGCCGAAGACGCCGCTGGCAAAGGAAGCCGTGCGGCAGTTGCGTGCCTGGCTCAAGGACCCGCGCTTCGAATTCGGCCTGCCGCTGGCGCCTGCCGGCACACACTTCCAGCGCAAGGTCTGGGAGCAGATCGCCGAAATTCCGGCCGGCCAGACCAAAAGCTATGGCGAAGTCGCCGCCACCATTCGCAGCGGCCCACGCGCAGTAGGCAACGCCTGCGGCGCCAATCCCTATCCGATCGTGGTGCCCTGCCATCGTGTGGTTGGCGCAAACCAGGGCCTTGGTGGTTTCGCGCGGCAGCGCGGCGGATTTCTGCTCGACATCAAGAAATGGCTGCTGCAGCATGAACACGGCTGACGCCGCGCTGATCGACGAATTCATCGACGCGCTGTGGCTCGCTGACGGACTGTCGAAGAACACGCTGGCGAGCTACCGCAGCGATCTGAGCCTCTTTGCTCACTGGCTCGCCACAAGCAACACTTCAATAGTCGGCGCTGGCGAGACGGCGATCAACGCCTACCTCAGCCACCTCAATTCCCGCCCCGGCGGCATCAAATCGACCAGCCAGCGACGGCTGATGGCTACGCTGCGGCGCTGCTACCGCTGGCTGCTGGATCAGGGGCGATTGCAGGCCGATCCGCTGCTCAACATCGACAAGCCGCGGCCGATCCAGCGCTTTCCGAAAACGCTCTCGGAAAAGCAGGTGGAAGACCTGCTCAACGCTCCCGATGTGAATACGCCGCTCGGCCTGCGCGACCGCGCCATGTTCGAACTGCTCTACGCCACCGGCCTGCGAGTCTCCGAACTGGTCGGCGTGCGCCTGTTCGAGGTCAGCCTCAACGACAACGTGGTGCGGGTAATGGGCAAGGGTTCGAAAGAACGTCTGGTGCCGCTCGGGCAGATCGCCGCCGAGTGGCTGCAGCGTTACATAAGCAGCGCCCGCAATGAGCTGCTCAAGCAGCACGTATCGGACGCGGTGTTCGTCACCGCCCGCGGCAGCGGCATGACCCGCCAGATGTTCTGGACGCTGGTCAAGAAGTACGCCCTGCGCGTCGGCATTCCGCAGGAGCGCATTTCGCCGCACGTGCTGCGGCACGCCTTTGCCACGCACCTGCTGAACCACGGCGCCGACCTGCGCGTGGTGCAGCTGCTGCTCGGCCATGCCGACATTTCCACGACGCAGGTCTATACTCATGTGGCGCGGGAACGGCTCAAGCAATTGCATCGACAACATCACCCGCGCGGATAGAGAGTGATCATGAAACACGAAGGCAACATCCCCGAAACCCCGGCGACCAAATTCCTGAATAAACATGGCGTCGCCCATTCCAACCATCTCTACGAGTACGAGGAGCATGGCGGCACCAACGTGTCGGCCCGTGAGCTCAACGTCGCCGAACACGCCGTGGTGAAGACGCTGGTCATGGAAGACGAAGCCGGCAAGCCGCTGATCGTGCTGATGCACGGTGACCGCAAGGTGTCGACCAAGGAACTGGCGCGCCAGATCGGGGTCAAGAAGATCAGCCCCTGCAAGCCGGAAGATGCGCTGCGTCACACCGGCTACATGGTCGGTGGCTGCTCGCCGTTCGGCACCAAGAAGCCGCTGCCGGTGCATCTGGAAAAGACCATCCTCGACCTGTCACTGATCTACATCAATGGCGGCAAGCGCGGCTATCTGGTCGGCGTCCACCCGCACGACATTCTGCGTGTACTGCAGCCGAAGATCGTGGAGTGCGGCCTTAAGGACTGAGAAATCTACTGCGCGGACCGGATCGGGGATTGGGCGGTGCTCGCTATCCTCGCATATAGCAAATATGCTCCGGTAGCTGCGCTCCGGCCGCACCCCGCTGCGGCCCGCTCGCTACGATTTCCTTACCGACTTCGATCGGCGACGCGCAGGCTACTTCCCGCGGCTGCGCTCGATCTGCACGCCGACGCGGCGCACACCTTTCATGATGCCCATCTTGGCGATGCTGATCTTGACCCAGGGTGCGCCGAACTCGTTCAGCAGCAGGCCGATAACATATTCGCCGAGCGTCTCCAGCAGGTTGAAGTGGCGCATCGCCAGTTCGGCGCGGATGCGGTCGATCACGGCGTCGTAGCGAATGGTCTTGTCGATGTCGTCGTTCTGCGCCGCCTCGTCGGGCACGCCGAAGGTCAGGCTGATCTCCAGCGTCTGCGCCGTCGCTTTTTCGCGCTCGAAAATGCCGACATGGGCGTCGACCCGCATGTCGTCGATGAAGATGAAGTCCATCACGCCCCCAGTTAGAATTCAGGACATTCTAGGGAATCCGCAATGAACCTGCTTGTTTCTGCCTTCTTCGGCTACCTGCTCGGCTCCGTACCGTTTGCCGTGATCGTCTCGCGCGCCTTTCGGCTGGCCGATCCGCGCAGTTTCGGCTCGGGCAATCCCGGTGCCACCAATGTGCTGCGCAGCGGCAACAAGGTCGCCGCCCTGCTGACGCTGCTCGGCGATGCGGCCAAGGGCTGGCTGGCCATGTTCATCGCGGGAAGAGTCGGCGCTGGCGACACGGCGATTGCAATCGCCGGTCTCGCCGCTTTTCTCGGCCACGTATTCCCTTTCACCCTCGGCTTCCGCGGCGGCAAGGGGGTCGCCACGGCGCTGGGCGTGCTGCTGGGTTTCTCCGGCGCACTGGCGGGCCTCACCGCCGGCCTCTGGCTGACGGTCGTCGTTTTCACGCGCTATTCTTCGCTGGCGGCACTGGCCGCCGCAGCCGCAGCGCCTGCACTGACCTGGTGGCTGCTGGGGAACATCGAAGTCACTGTGACGGTCGCGTTCATGTGCGCCGTGCTGATCTACCGACACAAGAGCAACATCCGCAAACTGCTCGCCGGCAGCGAAGGCCGTATCGGCGGACGGAAAAGAGACCGGGATCCGTCCCCCTTATAATCGGTTTGCGCCGCACGCACTACTCAGGAAACACTGCCATGGATGACTTGGACTTTTCAGGCAAACCCGCCAGCGCACCGGCCCCCAAGCCCGTCGCCAAGCCGAAGCCGCCCAGCGAACCGGCCTCGCTGTACGAACCCAGACTGGCCCTCGAGTTCTTCAAGATCGCCGGAACGCTGGAACAGTTCCCGGCCGGCAAGCAGATTTTTGCCGAAAACGAGAAAGCCGGCGGCTTGTTCTCCAAGGGCGCCCGCATCTATCTGCTGCTTGACGGCGACGTCACGCTGACGCTCAAGGGCAAACCGGTCGAACTGGTCCTGCCCGGCGAGGTATTCGGTGAGATGGCGGCCATCGCCGAAACACCCCGGGCCGCGACCGCGACCGCACGCAAGGCGTGCCGAGTGCTGTCGATAGATGAAAAGGCTTTCCTGCAGTCGCTGCAACAAATGCCCGAGTTCGCCCTGATGCTGATGACCGTCATGGCGCAGCGTTTGCGGCGCAGCGTCACCAAGCTTGCCGAAACCAAAAAGACGCCGGGTGCGGCACCGGTTCAGAAGAATTCGCTGGACAGGAAAATGCTGACGGAACTGCAGCATGAACTTGGCAATCCTTTGCCGACCGAGGCCCAGGCCGGCCAGAACGTCGTCACCAAGGGCGCGGTGGGCGCGTGCATGTTTGTCGTGATCAAGGGCCGCATCGCCATATCGGTCGATGGAACGGTCATCGAACATGTGGAGCCCGGCGGCGTTTTCGGCGAGATGGCGTTGGTCGAGCGCGCCGGCCGTGCCGCCACCGCGACGGCGGAAACCGAGAGCGCCTGGTTCCTGATCGCCCGCAACGAGTTTCTGGCGATGGTCAAGGCCAAACCAACCTTCGGCATCGCACTGCTGCGCTCGATGGCCGGGCGCGTGCAGCACGTCGGCAAGCTGCTGCGCGAAGGCGCGGCTTAACACCCTGCTTCAGAAGGAAAGCTGATCCAGCGGCCAGCGCGGCCGCACCGCGAAAGCGCCCCCGGCGGAAGCCGGCATCTCGCCAGCCATCAGACGCTGCGCACCGCAGAAGGCAATCATCGCGCCGTTGTCGGTACACAACTCCAACTCAGGATAGAACACCCGGCCGCCGATCTTCGCCATGGCATCGTCCAGCCGCTCGCGCAAACGCTGGTTGGCGCCGACGCCGCCGGCCACCACCAGCGATGAAAGTCGGTGCTGGCGACACGCCGCCACGGACTTGGCCGCCAGCACTTCGGTCACCGCTTCCTGGAACTCGGCCGCCAGATCGGCCTTGTCGACCTCGGTCATTTCCCTGGCGCGCGCCGCGGTCAGCACCGCCGTTTTCAGCCCGGAAAAACTGAAGGACAAGTCACCGCTGTTGAGCATCGGCCGCGGCATCTTGTAGCGCCCCGCCGTGCCGTTCTCGGCCAGCTTCGCCAGCGCCGGCCCCCCGGGATAGCCCAGCCCGAGCAGCTTGGCCGTCTTGTCGAACGCCTCGCCCGCCGCGTCGTCGAGCGACTCGCCGAGCAGTTGATAATCGCCGACGCGCGTTACGCGCATCAGCTGCGTATGGCCGCCGGACACCAGCAGAGCGATAAAGGGAAAGGCCGGCACGTCATCGGCCAGCAGCGGTGACAGCAAGTGGCCTTCGAGGTGATGCACCGGCAGCGCCGGTACACAGAGGGCCATGGCCAGCGCCTCGGCGAAGCTCGCACCGACCAGCAGGGCCCCGGCCAGCCCCGGTCCCGCCGTGTAGGCAATCGCATCGATGTCGTGCCGCGTGCATGCGGCCTCGGCCAGCACACGCTCCAGCAACGGAATCAGGCGCCGGATGTGATCGCGCGAGGCCAGTTCCGGCACCACGCCGCCGTAGGCTTCGTGCATCGCCACCTGGGTGTGTACGGCGTGGCCGAGCAGGCCGCGCTCCGTGTCGTAGAGTGCGACAC